>JBBQIQ010000046.1:0-25725 GCA_038325075.1 Bacteroidales bacterium
TATCATTTTTCTGACAGTAATGGGAATAATACAAATTATATTCATCAACAAATCCACCTTAAATATGTTAGTATATAAAATTCTAATAACATGAAAACCACAGGAAAAAAGATTTTGGCCCTGGTGCACAGCGATTTTGAAGACCTTGAACTCTGGTACCCTATACTCAGGTTAAGAGGTGAAGGATTTACCGTTCACCTTGCCGGTGATATTGGTAACCATGTTTATGTGGGAAAATATGGGGTGCCTGCCAAAAGCGATGTCTCTTTTGATGAATTATCTGCTGATGATTACGATGGTTTGCTTATTCCAGGAGGCTGGGCGCCTGATAAGCTACGCCGGTTTCATGAAGTACTTGATTTTACCCGCAAGATGATGGAAGCAAACAAGCCTGTCGGGCAAATCTGCCATGCCGGTTGGGTGCTGGTATCTGCCAATGTGCTGAAAGGAAGAAAAGTGACCAGCACGCCGGGCATTAAAGATGATCTTATCAATGCCGGAGCAGAATGGGTAGATAATCCCGTGGTGGTAGATGGCAACCTGGTTTCAGCCCAAAAACCAGCCGACCTGCCGTTTTATATGAATGCGTTTCTGGAACTTTTTAATTAGCACAGGGCTCAGGGCTCAGGGCTCAGGGCTCAGGGCACAGGGCATGGGGCTCAGGGCACAGGGCACAGGGTATGGGGCTCAGGGCTCAGGGCTCAGGATATAGAAGTTAAGTTTCGTCTCTTTAGGATTAGACAAGGAGACAGAGAGAAAGAGAGACTGAGAGACTGAGAGGCTAAGAGACTGAGAGACTAAGAGACTAAGGGACTGAGAGACGAATAGATGGAGAGGATGAGTCATTTTCGAAACCGTGATCAGGCAGGCTCATTTGTTGACAAAAAAGGTCAGTGGATGATTTTATATGAAATTTATAAATCAGCTAATCCGGTAATCTGGTATTCAGCTAAACTCCGAATCAGCTTATCACCGAATCAGATAAACTGCTAATCTGCTAACCCGCTAATCTGCTAATTTGCTAATCTGCTAATCACCGAATCACCGAATCAGATAATCTGCTAATCTGCTAATCACCGAATCACCGAATCAGATAATCTGCTAATCCGCTAATCTGCCTGCCCGACTGGCCAAATGGATTTAAAGGTTATATATTGTTTGTCGATCAGGCGGGCTAATCCGCTAATCCGCTAATCCGCTAATCTGCTAATCAACGAATCTGCTAATCCGCTAATTAATCGAATCCAGTTTTTTCTTCAGTTTTTCAATCAAAGCCAGTTCGGTTTCATTAACCCCTTCGTGTGCAGAGGCAATCCTTAATGCAACCCTGAGGCTCAGGTGTTTCATCCGGGAATCGAAAGCGTTGGGATGTGCATCGATGTATCCGGTGAAACCGGTGAATGCTTCCCTGGCAGATGCTTTATTTATCCTCAGGTTGTTGAATTCTGCGGCAGCTCCCAAAACCGCTTCGCGCAAGTTGTGGTCCTGAGATTTTGTGTCCTCAATTTCCTGACCAATCAGGTCACAAATCAGGTCAACTTCTTCGCCCTGCACAATGCCGTCAGCCCTCGCGATAGAATATGCCAATCTTCCTAGTTCAGTGTAAAAGGTTGAATAATCCATATATGCCTGATTTAATATTCCTGTTTTTGAATAGACAGCTTATATTACAAATTTCCTGCCAATTAACATGCTGCATTAATACTGGCCTGTATTGCCCTTAAATCACTAAATTTGTTTTAAAATATTTATTACGCCCTGAAATGTCATTTAAGTTAAAATTTTTCCTGATTCTTGATTCTTTTCGCAGGTTGCGAAGACGAATATTGGGTTTTCTTGACACAATAGGCATTTTGGCCGCACTTTTTGGTTTTTTTCTGTTTCTGTTTCAGATAGGTTTTGAACATAGTCCGGCTCAAATCTATTCAATCCACAGGTTTTACAATGCAATATTGTTTGTTGTTTTACTAAGTAACCTATCCGGGCTTGGTTTACGAACCTGGAAAGATAAAGCAGCGAAGCTAAGACTGGCAGAACTTTTCCTGATCACCCTTATTATCCTGCTTTTGGATATTCGTACCGGTGTGCCGGGTTTTATGAATCACAACCATTATATTTATCGTATGCTAAGTGATAATATTGCGGTATATGTGACTATTTTCTACATATTGGTGCTGGAAGTCTCAACTTCATCGCTGAAATTGAGTAACCAAAATACGAATCCGGCTTTGTTGTTTGTTTTTAGTTTTCTGTTTATTATTGTTTTTGGTACCGGGTTACTGTTGCTTCCAACAGCCACTTACGCAGGAATCGGGTTCACCGACGCCTTTTTTACTTCAACCAGTGCAGTTTGTGTTACCGGTTTGGTAGTTGTTGATACAGCCACTGCTTTTACCCCGCTTGGTCAGGCTTTTATATTGATTCTGATCCAGATAGGTGGTCTTGGTATTATGACCTTTACCAGCTTTTTCGGATATTTTTTCAAAGGAGGCGCTTCATTTGGAAATGAATTTCTACTGAAGGAAATGTTAAATGCAGAAAAACTAAGTGAGATTTTTAATACCCTTGCCAGGATTGTAATGGTTACCTTTTCCATTGAAGCAATCGGAGCTTTGTTAATCTATTCCTTTACCGATACATCTTTATTTGATGGAAGGCTTTCTTTGCTAATTTTTTCCGTATTCCATTCCATTTCAGCATTCTGCAACGCCGGATTTTCAACGTTACCGGCAGGACTTTATCAACCGGGGTTCAGGTATAATTATACGCTGCATTACATTATCGCCTTTCTCATTATTGCAGGCGGACTGGGCTTCCCGATTGTTTTCAACTACTATCGGCTGCTCCGTCATTTTATTTCAAATAAATATAAACAGTTTTCAGGGCGTTACAATTACAATCACATTCCCAATATCGTCAATATAAACTCCCGCATAGTACTTGTAACAACTGGAATTCTAATTCTTGCCGGTTTTGCATTTTTTATGGTTTCCGAATACAACCATTCGTTGGAGGGGCTTTCTGTCAGGGGCAAGATAGCCGGTGCATTTTTCGGGTCAGTTACTGCCAGAACGGCAGGTTTCAATACTGTTGATATGATGGTTTTAGCGCCTGCGAGCATACTTTTTTATATAGTACTGATGTGGATTGGCGCTTCGCCGGCTTCAACCGGAGGTGGGGTGAAAACCACCACCTTTGCTCTTGCAGTACTGAACGTCCTTAGCCTGGCAAAAGGCAAAGACCGCATTGAGATATTTGGCCGGGAGATTGCCAATGAATCGGTCAGGCGGGCTTTTTCTGTTATTTTCCTGTCCTTTTTAGTGATAGGACTTGCCGTGATGATCCTGATGATCACCGATGGAGATTTTGGGCTAAACAGAATTGTCTTTGAAGTAATTTCAGCTTATGGTACTGTTGGATTAACCCTTGGTGTAACACCGGATTTGTCTTTTACCGGGAAATGGGTTATTATTATAACGATGTTTCTCGGACGGGTTGGCACACTAACGATATTTGTCGGAATACTCAGGAGAATGCACAGCCTGCAGTATCGGTATCCTTCGGAGAATATAATGATCAATTAATCAAAATCTGACAATATGAAATTTATCGTAATAGGACTCGGAAATTTTGGCTCAGCCCTTTCAGCCAGGCTCACCTCTATGGGGCATGAAGTGATCGGTATAGATGGTAACAGGCAAAAGACAGAAATTTTCAAAGAGGTAATCACCCAAACCATTTGTCTTGATGCAACCAATGAGCAGGCGTTAAACACACTTCCATTAAAAGAATGTGATTATGCCATTGTAACCATTGGAGAGGACTTTGGCGCTTCTGTTATGACAACAGCACTTTTAAAACAGGCTGGTGTTAAAAAGCTGGTCAGCCGGGCAATCAGTCCGCTACATCACAAAGTGATTGAGACACTTGGGGTTGATATGATACTTCAGCCTGAGTACGATGCAGCCTCCCGTTTTGCTGATAGTATTCTTTTTTCTGGTGTCAACAATTCCTTTGATGTCACGGATGAATATAAGATTATCGAAGCGCGCCTTCCCGACCGGTATGATGGCCTTATGCTGAGCGAAGTTGATTTCACCAACAGGCATTCACTACTCGTTCTGACTGTAATCAGGATTGAGGAATCGAAATCCATATTTGGTCAGCCTGTGAAAAGGAAAAAGTCGCTTGGACTGCCATCTGCAAATCAAAAGTTAAAGAAAGATGACCTGATCGTACTTTTTGGGAAACTGAAGGATATTGAAGGGCTGTTGCAAAAGCCGGAGGACTGAATTCGGTAGCTAATCCCGAAGGTTGAGGTTTAGGTTGAGGTATAGAACTTCCTAAGTTAAGAGCCTTTAACCTCAGCCTCATCCTTAACCTTAACCTCAACCTCAACCTTAACCTTAACCTCAGCCTTAGCCTCAACGTGAATCAAAACCGAAAAATAAAAAAGGCTGCTCTTTCGGGCAGCCTTTTTTACTATTAATTCATGCAGAATTATCTGATGCTAACCTTGCGGGTAATAACGCCCTGTTTGGTTGTGATATTTAAAAGGTACAAACCTGAAGGCATTTCAGAAGTGCTGATACGCATTTCATTTGAATTGCCGTTTGATTCGTAAACCAATTGCCCGGCAATGTTGAATAACCTTGCATTGGTTATTTCAACGCCTGCCTGAATGTTAAGAACGTCGTTTACCGGGTTAGGATAAACCTTCAGGCTTTCAGCCAAAGGAAGGTCGCCTGTTGAGGTAAAGAAACTGATGGTGATATCATCGACGAGGAAGATAAATGCATCGTTGGATACACATTGAATAGCCACGTAAACATCCTGTCCTTCATAATCACCAAGATCATACTCAACATAAGTCCATGCGGTTGCGGGTGCTTCAATCGTACCGGCAATCTGGGTAAAGCTGTTCGGATTGTTGTCGGTTGTAGAAACAAGGATATTGTATCTTTCAAGGCCGTAAGCGGCTGTGTATGACTTAACCCACATGCTGATCATTGGGTTTTGGCCAAGGTTAACCTGTGGTGAGATCAGCCAGTCGTTGTTCGGAGGAGTAACTGAAGCAAAACATGCGCCCAGACGATCTCCTGCATGAGTAGTCATTCCGGTAACAGGAGGAGTGGTAGTCATGGGGTTGAATGCGATGAAAGCCATTGGCAGTCCCTGGTTGGGGAAGGTTACATCGGTAATGGTGTATGTTTCACTTCCGTCAATGTCAACAGCTTCCCAGGGATCGAAGGTAAGGGCAAAGTCTTCCTGTGATTCGAAATCGAGAATAATGCTGGTAAGGTTACCACCACCGGTAATTTCAATTTCAACCGGACCTGCAGGAACTGATTCACCATTGTCATAAACAGCAGTAACGAGGTAACTGTATCCGCCATTGGCAAGATCCATATCATCATAGAAGGTATCCGCAATCTGGTTAGCGATCATTGAACCATTGCGCCATACGTTGTAGCCGAGAAGTTCGCGTGAACCGCGCGATTGGGCAGGGATCGGATTCATATTGGTGCTGCCTGAGAAAGCACTCCTTGCTGAATTGGTAATGTTTGCAACCTTAGGAGTGTCCATAGAAGGAACAGCTGAAAGTTCGCGGATGCTGCCATCAGGATACTGCACAACTGCGCGGATAAGGTAAGCCTCATTATAGGCTGCCCATTCGGGGACAGTCGGATCGAAATCCCATGAACGTCCGTTATCGAGATCACCATCATATCCAACATAAGTTGTAGCATTTACTGAACCGAAGCCCACTACAAAATCACCACTAACCATGAGGTTTTCTGCTGTTACATCTACTTCCAGCCAAAGCTGGTCAACTCCGGTTGCAACAACGGTATATAACTGAGTTGTTGTAGGTTCTCCTGCAACATCATCCCAGCCATAAACTTCAGCGTTGAATGTATTGTCTCCTACATCAACGGAGGTGAAATATTTCAGTGTCAGGATCTGACAAGGACCCTGTGGTGACATATGTGTTGACATTGTGAAACCTTCGTAGCTGTAAGCTCCGGTAAAAGTACCATCGTTGTCATAGATCAGTTCTTCAGTAGAACCAGTACCACCTCCGCCGGGAGCATCCCAGGTAAGGTGAACATCGTTACCACCGGTAACAGTACCTTCCAGGTTGGTAGGAGGCAGTGGTTCCTGGAGATTTCCGTTGAATTTAAACATTCCACCAACAGTATTGCTTTCGTTGAAAGCTCCGCACCAACCGGTTGAACTGTCGATCCAGTCGGTAGAAAGGAATTGTGTTCCTTCTGTATCAGGGAAGAATGCCCATGTGTGTCCGCCATCGTAGCTGTAAGCGATTCCTGTAGCTGTTGTTGCAGCACCGGTACAAACCCAGGTGTTCGGGGTGCCGGGCACGTATGCGTAATCGTTTGTGAGAACAGTTCCTGTAGCTGCAATTGTTGCCCAGGTAACGCCGCCATCAAAGGTTTCCGACATGGCACCTGTTGAGCTTGCGCCTTTGTCCATGGCTATACCGTGGTTTGCGCTTGCAAATTCAACATCAAGATAAGTGGCAGGTAGCGAAGTTGCCGATACTTCCCAGGTAAGTCCTTTGTCAGATGAACGATAAACCCGGCTTTTGTTGGTACCAAACCAAATGTTGTCACCAACGGCTGAATAGTATCCAACTACGCCCCATTCACCTGAAACAGGAGCAGGGATATTGGCTGCCGGAACGGCAGTCCAGGTGGTTCCGCCATTGGTGGTTGTGTAAAGTTCGAAGTCCCCGTTGATGGGGTCGCCCTGGCAAAAACCGTTGTTGGCATCAAAAAAGTGAACCACATTCGGGAAAGATGCTGCATTGGTGAACAAGGCAGTCGTCTGTTTGGCCCAGGTTGTACCACCATTGGTGGTTACATATATGCCCTGTGGAATTGATCCTGACATCCTGTACATAGGCACATAGGCAGTACTGCCATTGATGGCATATATCATACCTGGCTCCATACCAACAGTACCATTGATGGTTCCGGGAGTCCAGAGATCACCGCCATTCAGGGTCTTTGTAAATTCCTGAATAACTGCAGCGCCACCGCTTCCATCGTAAGCAGTAGCCCAAACAACCTGATCTGAAACAGCATGCATAAATTTGATACCGCGCGAGGCTGTAGCAAAACCGGAGGCTTGCGGAAGCCACTGAGCCATACTGCTGAATGAAATAGCCACGAAGGCCAGAAGAGTAAAGAACTTTTTCATCATAATTATTTTTTAGTTTGACATAGGGTTCTATTACCTGCAAATATAGTGAAAGCAAGTAAAGATCGACCCGTTTATTTATAATAATTAAAAATTATTTACCAACAATCGGTCATTGTAAACGTGAAGAATGATAGCTAACATAAACATAATAAGTATCTTAAAATTTTATTACGACGATGTTAGAAATTTTAATATCCGATCCCTTTCAGCCATTTTAACTACCACGCGCCATAAATTCTTACTTTTGCACCGCCAAATTAAACCATGGAAACCAGATATTATGTTTGAGAATTTAAGCGAAAAGCTCGAAAGAGCATTTAAAACCCTGAAAGGCCAGGGCCATATTACCGAAATTAATGTGGCTGAAACGTTGAAGGACGTTCGCAAAGCATTGCTCGATGCCGATGTGAGTTATAAAGTAGCAAAACAATTTACCGATACAGTTAAGGAGAAAGCCCTCGGACAGCAGGTTCTCACTGCTGTTTCGCCCGGACAGTTGATGGTAAAAATCGTTCACGATGAACTGGCAGATCTGATGGGTGGCGAACAGGTTGAGATAAATCTGAAAGGCTCACCCGCTGTTATTCTGATTGCCGGATTGCAGGGATCCGGAAAAACGACTTTCTCAGCCAAGCTTGCCAACTACCTTCATACCAAAAAGGGAAGCAAACCCCTGCTGGTGGCCGGCGACGTTTACCGCCCCGCTGCTATTGAGCAGTTAAAGGTATTGGGTGAGCAAATTGGCGTTCAGGTTTTTACAATCGATGATAACAAGAGCCCTGTTGAAATAGCCCGCAAAGCTGTTTCACACGCAAGAGAATATGGCTATAACCCTGTAATCATCGATACTGCCGGTAGGTTGGCCATCGATGAACAGATGATGAACGAGATTGCAGCAGTTAAACAGGCTGTCACACCTCAGGAGATTCTGTTTGTGGTTGATTCCATGACCGGACAGGATGCGGTGAATACAGCCAAAGCATTTAATGACCGCCTGGATTACGATGGTGTGGTACTGACCAAATTAGATGGTGATACCCGCGGTGGTGCCGCTTTAACCATCCGGTCGGTGGTTGATAAGCCGGTTAAGTTTGTCGGATTGGGCGAAAAAATGGATGCCATTGATGTGTTTTACCCATCCCGTATGGCCGACAGGATACTTGGGATGGGTGATATTGTATCGTTGGTAGAGCGCGCCCAGGAACAGTTTGACGAAGAGGAAGCAAAAAAACTTCAACAGCGGTTAGCCAAAGACCAGTTTAACTTCAATGACTTTGTCAGCCAGATAAAGCAGATAAAGAAGATGGGTAACGTAAAGGACCTTCTGGGAATGATACCCGGAATGGGCAAAGCATTAAAGGATGTGGATATTGATGAGGATGCATTTAAAGGTATCGAAGCAATTATTTCATCCATGACTCCAGTTGAGCGCGAAACCCCTGCGTTGTTAAACGGCAGCCGTCGCAAGCGTATTGCATCGGGCAGTGGAAAAGATATTGCCGAAGTAAACCGTTTGATCAAGCAGTTTGAAGATACCCGAAAAATGATGAAATTGGTTTCGGGTGGCGGTGGCAAAAATGCACTTAATGCTATGCGGAATATGTCAAAAATGTCATCGGGACGCAAACGTTAATATCAAAATTTATTGAGCAATGGAGTTGATCGACGGAAAGAGAATCGCGGAAGAAATAAAAAAGAAGATCGCTGCAAAGGTAGCAGCTATTATAGATGCTGATGGCGAATCGCCACATCTGGCTGCGGTTTTGGTTGGTGATGATCCGGCCAGTCAAACCTATATCGCAAGCAAAGAAAGGGCCTGCAAGGCGGTTGGATTTACATCGAGTGTTTACAGGTATGGCGATGATATTACCGAAAAGCATCTTCTTGAAGTGGTTGATTTTTTAAACAATGATCCTGATATCAACGGATTTATTGTACAGTTGCCTTTGCCGGGACACATTGATTCCAATAAGATTTTACAGCGCATCAGGCCTGAAAAGGATGTAGATGGCTTTCATCCGGTGAATGTCGGGAGGCTAGCACTGGGTTTGCCATCCTACCTTCCGGCGACCCCGGCCGGTATTATTTTGCTGCTTGAGCATTATGGCATTGAAACCGAAGGAAAACACTGTGTAGTCCTTGGACGTAGTAACATTGTCGGAACACCCATGAGCTTACTGATGTCGCGCAAAGCAAATCCAGGCAACAGCACCGTTACGCTTTGTCACAGCAAAACAAAAGATTTGCCCGCCATTACCCGGCAGGCCGATATACTGATTGCAGCGATCGGACAGCCGGAATTCGTTAAGGCTGATATGGTGAAAACCGGTGCCGTCGTCATAGATGTCGGGATTCATCGCATAGAAGATGACAGTGAAAAAGGGTATCACATTACCGGTGATGTTGATTTTGAACAGGTTGCCCCGAAATGCAACTTTATTACTCCGGTACCGGGTGGCGTAGGCCCAATGACCATCGTTAGCCTGCTGCTTAATACTTTCAAAGCTTATAATTCAGAGATATACGGGAAGTAAAATCAGGAATTTCTAATTTCTAATTTCTAATTTCTCTTATGTAACCCGGGTTGAGGTTGAGCCTGCCTGTCTGACAGTTCAGTTTCAAAAGAGAGTTTAGTCAGAAAGTCAGACAGGGTTGAGATTGGGCCTGATGTAAATATTAAGTTGTGGAATCATGTTTAGGAGCTGCTTAACCTTAGCCTAAACCTTAGCCTAAACCTTTCAAGGCTTCGCTAAGAAATTTATTCTCATTCTGGCTACATAGGCCTTTATTGAGGACTAATTTCCTTCTGTTAATAATACCTTATATTACCAGCTATGAATTGTAGACCAATATTATTGTTTTTATTGCTGATAAGCACCGCTGTTCATGCTTCAGCCCAGGTTTCAGGCTGTACCGACCCGCAGGCATTGAACTATGACTCATTGGCAATCATGAATGATGGTTCCTGCATGTATCCCTCAACTTCGACTGTGCCCATAAAAATGGTAAGGTCGTTGCCTTTGGAATTAAGAGAAACCTCCGGACTGATATTCTGGAATTACAGCTTATGGACACACAATGACAGTGGCGGAGAACCGGTACTCTACAAACTCGATACACTCACGGGTAAAGTTCTTCAAAAGGTTACCCTTGTCAATGCCCTGAATATTGATTGGGAAGAAATTGCCCAGGATGACTCGTTTATTTACATTGGTGATTTCGGAAATAATCTAGGAACCCGGAAGGATTTAAAAGTTTATGTAGTTTCTAAAACAGAGGTTCCTTTTAATAAGGATGGGGAAGTAACGGCATCTGTCATCAACTTCAGCTATGCCGATCAGCAAAGTTATACCATGGCTAACCGAAGCAACGACTACGATTGTGAGGCGATGGTTACTTATGGAGATAGCCTTTATCTTTTTACTAAAAACTGGGCCAATCAGCAATCCCGGCTGTATGCATTACCCAAAACCCCGGGAACTTATTCAGTCTATCCAATTGATACACTGGCTGCCGACGGTTTGATTACCGGGGCTGATTTGAGCCCCTCAGGCAATGAGCTGGTTTTGTGCGGATATAAAAATTACAGCCCGATTGTCTGGGTGCTGTATGATTATAGAAATGGGTTCTTCTTCAAAGGGAATAAACGCCGGATAACTTTTTCAGGGATGACCGGAACCCAAACTGAAGGTGCTGCATTCCTCCGTGAATCGGAAGTCGTTATTTCCTCAGAGAAAACAACAATTAGTCCGGCAGGGTTATTCAAAATAAACATTAGCCCATGGACGAGAGCGAATTAGTCTCTCTGGAAAAGGTTTTATAAGGCTTGTGTGAATAATTTTCATTGTAAGGCATGGAAAGGTTAAGGTTAAGGTTGAGGTTAAGCCTGCCCGACTGAAGTAAGTCGGGTAAACCTGGCTGACAAACAGATTTCCTTAATAATTTGATTTAGCCAGTCAGACAGGGTTAAGTAACCTGAGTTATATAAGAGAGATTTTATTCCAGACAAACCTCCTGCATGTTGAATTTTCTGCAATTTAAAGAAGGCTTCTACGTTTCATTCAGGGATATCTCCTATCTTAGCTTATAAATAACACAACTGATGAACCGAAGTTTACGGCTGTTCTCCATCCTCTTCATTTTCTGCCTGCCGCTTTTGGTTTGTTCGCAGGAAAGGTCAGAAAGCAAAGCTGCTAAATTGCACAGGAAGGCACTTGCATATTACAATGCATCGGCTTACGATGAAGCACTTTCAGAAATAGCGAAGGCATTGAAAAGCGATGAAAATAATATTGAATCGTGGCTGTTGTCCGGTGACATTCATGCGATGAAAGGAAATAAGCCCGAAGCAATCCGAAGCTATTCGAAAGCGATAGCCATCGATCATAACTTTTTTCCACCGGCTGTTTTTATTCTTGCCAACCTTCAGTTTGAAGAAAAACTTTATGCCGGTTGTATCCGTAATTATGAGTGGTATCTGCAAAGCCCAAATGCCCGGCAGACTGAAAAGAACAAAAGTCTGAAGAACCTGGCAACAGCCCGCTTCAGGCTGAATGCGATGGAAAATCCTGAGCCGGTGAAACCGGTAAACCTTGGCAATTCTTTGAATAGTGCCGGTTACGAGTTTGTCAATTATATAAGTCCCGATGCGGAACGCCTGTATTTTACCAGGCGCATGACAACCGGCGATACCCGGGACGAAAACTTTTTTTTAGTTTTCAGGGATACCGATACCACCTGGTTTCCTGCCGTTGCACTGGGTGCACCGGTCAATACCACTGGCGATGAAGGGGCGCTCTGCATCTCACCTGATGGGCAATACTTGTTTTACTCTGCCTGTAACCGGCCCGATGGTTATGGCAGTTGCGATCTGTATGTTTCGAAACGTCAGGGCAACCAATGGGGCGAACCGCAAAACCTTGGGCCAAGGGTCAACAGCTCATATTGGGAGACACAGCCGAGTTTTGCATCCGATGGCCAGACACTCTATTTTGTCAGCAACCGGCCCGGTGGGAAGGGCAGCAGCGATATCTGGCTCAGCCGGCTTGATGGTATGGGGGAATGGTCACAGCCAACCAATTTGGGAGATTCTGTCAATACACCTGAGTCAGAACGGGGCCCTTTTATTCATCCTGATGGAAGAACGCTGTACTTTTCTTCCAAAGGTCATACCGGCATGGGAGAGGGTGATATTTTTTTCAGTATTCTGGATGAGAAAGGGCATTGGTCGCAACCTGTAAATATAGGTTACCCGCTGAATACCGAAGCCGATGAAGTTACCTTCATTGTTGATAATGCCGGCAAATATGCCTGGTACTCCTCGGCTATTGAAGGTGGTTACGGGTTGCAGGATATTTATCGTATAAACCTTCCTCATTCTGCAAAGCCTCTGCCGGTAACCTATATGAAAGGAATTGTCAGCGATAGTGTCACCGGAAGGTTTCTGTCGGCTTCATTCAGGTTAACCGATGTTGAAAGCGGAAAACTGGTGGTACTATCAGAATCTGAACTGCAAACCGGTGAATTTTTGCTTTGCATTCCTTCAGGTAAAAAGTATGCACTGTCGGTTGAAAAGCCGGGTTATCTTTTCTATTCGGCACATTTTGCCCTTGAAGGCGAAGCAGGCATCAGGAAACCCTATTTGAAGAATGTCCTGCTAAAGCCTATCAGGGAAGGTGAAACCATCGTTATGCGGAATATTTTCTTCGAAACAGATAGTTCCCGATTGTTGCCTGAATCGCAAACTGAGCTATACAGCCTGCTTGATTTGCTCTCGCGGAATCCGGGCCTGAAAATAGAAATCAGCGGACATACAGACAATTCGGGCGGAGAAACATACAATCAGAACTTATCTGAACAAAGGGCAGGAGAGGTTTATCACTTCCTTACGGGAAAAGGGATTGCTGCGCAAAGGTTGAGTTTCAAAGGATTTGGTGCAAGCATGCCTATTGCTGATAATTCCACATCTGAAGGCAGAGCACAAAACCGCAGGACAGAGTTCAGGGTGGTGGGGGTGAAGTGATTTCGGATTTCGGATTTCGGATTTCGGATTTCAGCCATCTGACCTCTTACCTCGGTCCCTGAGCTCTCGGTTGGTGAGCTCTTGTCGAACCATGTCGAAGGGCTGACCTCTTACCTCGGTCCCTGAGCTCTTGTCGAAGGGCTGACCTCTGACCTCCTACTTCCGACCTCCGACCTCCGACCTCTGACCTCTGACCTCTGACCTCTGACCTCCTACTTCCGACTTCCGACCTCCGACCTGATAGCTATCGGGATCTGACTTCCGTCTTCGGATTGTTGATCAGAAAGTGCCTTTTAATTCTCCTCCGGTTTCTCTCAGAATGCTAACTTTGCATCATCCAAACTGCTCTTCCTTTATTATGCGCCGATTGTTGTTGCTGATTGCCTTCATCCTTGTTTTTCTGCAGGTTGCGCAGGGGCAGTCCATCTATTCATCGCAACAGGATGCTACGTGGGAGTTCAGGTTTTCCACATCCCGAAAGGCCAATCATTACACAAACCAGGTATTAAAGCAATTAGCCCTGGCGCACCTGAAGGTTCCCGAGAAAACGACTTTTAATTTCTTTTTCAGTTATGGAACATCAATAAGTTTTCAGCAAGGCAATCAGCTCGAGGTTTCACTTGCATTGACTCCTTCCGTTTGCACCGGTGATGTTGTGGTACGTGATTTCAATTTGCAGAAATTGCTGGTACCGGCCAGTTGTAACCTGAGGTTATCGGTTGTGAATCCTTTCAAAGGAGAAGTTTTTTCTTCGAATCATGATAATATCAACCTGACTGATCTGCTGGCCGGATACTCCCTGACGTCATTCCCTGATTCATTGTGGGCTACCGGGAGCCGGGTGGAAGTTGAATTCAGGGGTTTTGGCTTTGATGAAGCAGGATACAAACGAATTGAAAAGGAATTGTATGCAATCCGCGATTATGATGCGGCTGCTACACTTGCCGATACGCTTGAGAAGAAAATAAGGCAGGCCAGGATCAGACAGTTTACGCCTGAAGAGGCTTTCAGGATTTATATTTTCTGCAACAAAGGTGTATTTCTGCTTAAAGAGGCACTGAAAAAAACGACTGAAATTGTGCCTGGTAAAGATCCGCGGGGTTTATTTGCCAAAGTTCCGGTGGTGGTTTTTCAGTTCAACGACCTCACGGAATTTTTGATCAGGGAAGGAATGGCCGGTCCTGTTGCCGGGAATGCTTATATCAACCAGGCGACAGCTTTTGGCAATGCCCTGTCGGATGCAATGAAATTATCGCAAAGGGTTGATTATTACAGCAGTCCTTTTTATTACCGTCTTTTTTCAAACAGCACTACAGCCGGACAGGTGTTTCAGGCTTCCAAAATGCTGAATTTGTTCGCAAAACAGCGGAAAGTTCAGGCTGTTGATTTCAAGTTGTTGTCACACAGGATTGTGGATGAATACCTGCACAAAGGAGAATTGCTAATGGCTGAGGGGCGCTATGCTGAAGCTGTTGATCTTTTAACAGCAGGCGGCAGGTTTTGTAGTGTAAACCCGGTCATTCCCATGCAGCAAAGGCTGGAGACTGCGCTGGCCCGGGCCCGCAGCGGGCTGATTGCTTCCTATATCCGGATTGTTCAGAAAGCTTTAGATAACAATGTGCCTTCCCTGGCCGATAAATATCTGACCGAAGCCATGCTTTATGCCGGCCGTTATGGAATGACCGCCGCCGATTCAACAGGTTTTGCCGGTTTGTATGGTTTGCTTTCCGGTAAAAATCTTCAGTCGGGCAACAACCATCTGGGTAACCGTAATTACCAGGCCGCACTTGCTGAGTTTGACAAGACAATTAGCATTGCAACGCAGTTTAAATTGAGGCAGGTTTTACAACTGGCTGAAGATGGTCAGGCCAGGGCGGTTCATGGCATTTACAAAGATATGTTCTACAAGGCTGCCAAAGCGTTGAATGCCGGAAGTCTCGCTTTGGCGGATATTTTACTTCAAGAGGCCACGGTTTTTGCGTATGCCTACCCCGGCTACAAACCCGATCCTGTATCCATTGACAGCCTGACTACCGGAATAGCCCGGATCAATTATAATTCCCTTCTGAAGGAGGCTGAGGAGTCCTTAAAAGGCTTTAACCTAGAAAAGGCAGTTGAGTTGCTGATACAGGCTTCAGATTTCAGCCGGAAATATCCTGCTATTCAACAGCCCTTGTACGATTCAATCGTTTTAAAAGCCGGGATACCGAAAATCAATGCACTGTTTTCGGAAGGCAGAATAAAACTGTGGGCAGGCGAACCTGAAAATGCATTAGACCTTGCCAATGAAGCACTACAACTTGCTTCAGCTTTTAATGTTTCCGGGAAACCGGAAATAAAGCAGCAGTATTCTTCAATTATTGAAATTGCTGATGAAACGCTTTGTAAACGGGTAAAAGGTGAACTGACCTCATTGATCAACTGTGCCGGGGAGCGTTTTTTACAAAATAAATTCGCAGAAGCTTCAACATTCGTCCTGAAGGCGAGAGAACTTATTTATTCCAAAGGAGCCTGCGGGCTTAATACCCAGGAATTAAATAAGATTACCGAACACTACAAACATCCTGTTCGCTGGAATGAAATGGTAAATAATGCAAGATCGTTGATTGCGGCCGGAGACTATTTTGAGGGTGTAGAACTGATACAGCAGGCCGGCGCATTGTTTTCTTATTATCGTCTTGATACACTCGGACTTGCAAATACCGGATTGTTTGAGATCGCTATAACATCTGATTACCTTCCACTCGTCAGATACGCAGTCGGATATTACATTACACGCAGAAGTTACGAGCAGTCGCTGCAACTGCTGGCACGGATGCATAAGGCTGGCGCCGGTGCAACCGATACTTATTCACTTCAGGAAAGCCTTGCCCGTGGTCTTGCTCAGCGCGATGTGGCTGAAACAGAAATGCTAAACCTGAAAACCATGTTGAAAGTATATACTGGCGGCGATAAATGGTACCGGCGCTTTGCAGAGGTTTACAAGTATCATGTGGAAAACCGGTGAGAAATGGGCAGAACCGGATTGAGTTTGAAAATGTTTTCTTATGTTTGCATTTAAGATTTTAACAAGTACAACGCATCCTTCAAAAAACAGTTTATGAAACTTTTACTCATCAGTAATTCTACCAATGCCGGCGAAGAATATCTTGGCTGGCCGCGTAACGATATAAAAAATTTTCTCGAAGGGACCGGCGTAAAGCGGGTGTTGTTTATTCCCTATGCGGGAGTGTCAGTTACTTACGATGCCTACGAAGCAAAGGTAAAAGCTGTATTTCAACAATTGGGCTACGACCTCTATTCCATTCATCATGAGGCTGACCCGGTTCACGCGGTCGCTCAGGCTGAAGCTATAGCAGTGGGTGGTGGAAATACTTATCACCTGGTCCATGAGTTGCACCGCACCGGTGTGATGCAGGCCATTCGCGGACGTGCACTGGCAGGAATCCCTTATATGGGATGGAGTGCCGGATCGAATGTTGCCTGCCCGACCCTGCGCACCACCAATGACATGCCCATTATTGAGCCATCCAGTTTCGATTGTATGGGGTTGATCCCATTCCAGATCAATCCGCATTACCTTGATGCTCATCCTGAAGGCCATGGCGGAGAAACCCGTGAGCAGCGCATCGAAGAATTTTTGGCCATCAATCCAAATCTCTATGTGGTTGGATTGCGTGAGGCTACATCACTGATTTATGAAAATGGGCAATTGAAACTGGTTGGGCGCCATCCGATGCGTGTTTTCAGAAAGGGAAGCGCACCGCGTGAGGTAGCTCCGGGTTCGGAAGTAGATTTCCTTATGCTCTGATATCTATAGCAATTAATTCTTTTTATCGCTTTTGCGATCTCTTAAAAAAATACTCCTGGAATTCCTTCAGGAGTATTTTTATGAAACATTGTTTTGTGAAGGTTTTGTTTGGAAGAATTTATTTAACTTTAAACAAAATTAACCCAAATCATAAAGCCATGAAATTCGAATTACCACAGCTTCCTTATGCGCCGGAAGCGCTTGAGCCAGTGATCAGTGCAAAAACCATCAGTTTTCATTATGGAAAACATCATGCTGCTTATGTCAATAATCTGAACAACCTCGTGCCCGGATCGCCCTTTGAAAACAGCACGCTTGAGCAGATTGTCCTTAAAGCGGAGGGTGGCATATTCAACAACGGGGCCCAGGTGTGGAACCATACTTTTTACTGGGAAGGCCTTGGCGGAAAAGGTGGAACGCCTTCAGGAAATCTCCTTAAATTGATTGATGAAGCGTTTGGATCGTTTGAGCAGTTTAAATTATCGTTTGCAGATGCAGCCGTTAAACAGTTTGGTTCCGGCTGGGCCTGGCTGGTTATGGACAAAAGCGGTAAACTGGCCATCACCAGTACTTCCAATGCAGGAAACCCACTGCGCGACGGACTGAAGCCACTATTTACCTGCGATGTATGGGAACATGCCTATTATCTTGATTTTCAAAACCGTCGCCCGGATTATGTAAATGCCTATTGGGATATCGTTAACTGGGAAAAGGTGTCTGAAAGACTTTTGTAAGGGCGCAGGGCTCAGGGCTCAGGGCGCAGGGCTCAAGGCTCAGGGCGCAGGGCTCAGGGCTCAGGGCTCAGGGCGCAGGGCGCAGGGCTCAGGGCTCAGGGCTCAGGGCTCAGGGCTTTGAAAGGTGAGGTTTTGGCTCTTTAGAAACAGACAAAAAGACCAGGGGAAATGGGGCAGGACTTTCCACCGAAGGAACCGTCCCCAGTCTCCCATTCTCCTTTTTCCCTTGTCACTCACTTAGAAGTAATACTTTCCTCATAAGGAACCGTCCCTCGTCCCTAATTCCCGTCCCTCGTCCCATTTTGCTCAGGTAATACTACCGCCTCGTAGCCTGCTGCCTTAAAAGCAGTAACAATTTTGTCATTTACATCAGCCGAATTAACCTCTGTAGTCAGTATCCGGTCCGGAGTTGACAAGTCAACTTCCCACTTTACCAATCCGTCAATGGCATCCAGCGAAGGTTTAACCGCTGCTATGCAGCCGTTGCATTTGAGGTTGGTTTTAAATTTTATTGATTCCATTGTGGTTTTATTATTGTTTTGGTTAGTCGTAAAAGTCTTTGATAAATGGCGCTAATACGCATTCAATCAGCATATTAAATGTGCCATCTATTTATCTGGCCGCGCAGAAATTCTTAATATTGTTTTTCGTTTTTTTTGAAAACTAAATTGGGGTTAATCCTGTTGTCCGGTAAAATTGGCCTTAAAAACAAATGTTAGAAAAATTTTTTAAAAACTTTTCTGTATTAAGTGCGGAATTGATTTTATAAATGTACATTTGTAAATGTAAACAAGTTCACTGTACTGATTGTTTTCTATCAAGGATTTGAGTACTAATTATTTGTGGCATTGGTTCTTTTCTTTAGTCAATTCAGAACAATTCAGAAATTTGATCTGTATCTTGAATTAGAAATGAATTATGTCTATATTTAGATGCTTGAAAACGACAAACAGTTTGGGAATTAATTAACTATAAAACAACACATTATGAAAAAATCATTACTCTTTCTTTTTGGCTTATTTATAAGTTTCGGTGTATCAGCGCAAGTGTTACTGCAGCAGGATTTTAGCTCTGGTACCATGCCTCCAACTGGTTGGATGATTATGGGTAACATGGCCAACTGGTCAAACTCAGCAACCAACACCGCCAGCGGCGCAGTTCCTGAGATGAAAGTTTCAAATACCCCATCTTTCAACAGTTCGATGAGAATTATTTCATCTCAGGTGAATACAACCGGCCTTACCCAGGTGATCATCCGGTTTAAGCACATGTATGACCATGCAGATGGTGGCGGTGCGTTTACCATTGGTGTTGACACCCGGTCAAACAATGGTGCGTGGTCGAGTGTCTGGACTAAGGCTGCCACTGCTGATGTTCCTGCAGAAACCGTTACCATTGTTGTTGGCAATGCCAATGTTGGCGCAGCCAGTTTCCAGTTCAGCCTTACCGTAAGCGGGAGCAGCCAGAATTTTAAAAGCTGGTACATTGACGATATTGAAGTTCTTAACCCTCTGCCACTTGATGGTGCTATGTCTTCAATTGATATACCGCCGTTATTTGTTGGAAAACAGGCCGTTAAAGGTAAATTTTCAAACCTTGGACAAACGCCCATCACTTCCGCTGACGTCAGCTATCAGGCCAATAACGGGGATATCTTTTCTACTTCATTAAGTGGATTGAATGTTCTAACCGGTGGCAATGCTGCCTTTGAATGTGCCGATTCACTCGATCTTCCGGCTGGTTTATATGACCTCAAAGTCTGGATTTCGAACCTGAACGCGGGCTCTGGGGACGATAACCCGGCAAACGATACCATGGTTAAGTCAATTTCTATTCCGACACAGTTAATCTATTACCGTCCATTCTTCGAAGAATTCACCAGTTCAACCTGCGGCCCATGTGCCAGCTTTAACAATTCAACCCTCAATCCATTTATTGCCCAGCATGAGGATGATATTACCCTTGTTAAATACCAGATGAACTGGCCAGGCTCCGGTGACCCATATTACACAGCCGAAGGGGGTGTTCGCAGAACTTATTACGGTGTAAATGCTGTTCCCGACATGTACATCGATGGTAAAAAAGTTGCTACCAACAGTGCCGGCGTGAATGGCGGTTTCAATGCTACCTACGGCACCATGACTTATGTAAGCATTAATGCACAGCACGAAATTCAGGGCAATAATGTGATTATCGATGCCAACATCGGGCCTTATGCCAATTATCCGAATGTAAAGGTTCATATAGCCGTTGTAGAGCATATTACCACACAAAACGTTGCAACCAATGGTGAAACTGAATTTCACAATGTTATGATGAAAATGATTCCCGACGCAAGCGGTACAACAGCTAACCTTGTTTCAGGCCAGCCACTGAATTTGAAGTTTAACCAGAATATGTCAGCCACCAATGTAGAGGAGATGGATGATTTGTTGGTTGCCATTTTTATTCAGGACAATTCAACCAAAGGCATTTATCAGTCGGGTTACTCACTTGAAGTTGGTGCTTTTGTTACAACCAGCATAGAAGAAGGTGCAATAAATGTTCCGGTTGATGAGCAGATCGTTCTCGATTTCAGCCAGGCTGTTCGTATGATTGGTGGTCAGGCTATCACCAACAGCAATGTTGCTCAATTGATTATGCTGAAAGAAGGTGCTGTTACCGGACCTGATGCAGGTTTTACCGCAACAATCAATGCTGCCAAAACACAAATCGTAGTTACACCCAATCCAAACCTGAAGTACGATCAGCGTTATTTCTTCAAAATGATGCCGGTTGAAAACTATAGTAGTGTGCAGACAGTACCTGTTACCAGGAACTTCACTACAGCCCTCAATGTTGGTGTTCCCCAGTTGCCTTCAACAGATGTCAGAATTTACCCTAACCCGGCCAATAATATGCTGTACATCAGTAATATAGCTGGGATCAGTAAAGTCGAAATCTACAGCGTAGTCGGTAACCTGGTGAAATCAATCGAAAATTTCCCCAACAGCCGTGGCCAGGCAGGCATTAATGTCAGTGACCTTCCGGCAGGCATGTATATTGTCCACACAAACGGAACTCTTAAAAGTACGACTTCACGAATAGTGATATCAAGATAGGAATTAGCTTTTTAGTAAAAAGGCCCGGCTTCGCATAAAGCCGGGCTTTTTTAATGCTCAGTCTGATCATCGCTGTGTGATGTTGACTAAATTCCAGCGATATTTTGGCCGTTCCAGATTATTAATGACCAAATTGTTCCTGGCATCGGGCAACGCACGTTAACGTTGAGAATTTCTAAGATGTTGGGACATGACATGTCGTGTCTTTACATCTTAGAAATTACTATACTCTGAGTCCTCCCGCCAAAAAGTTGGGATTCCGTCTCGTTTCAAGAGCACTTTGCCCTGTACAAAAAATGGGACGAGGAACGTTAGGGACGAGCCTGCCCGCCGCAGCGCAGTGAAGGAGGGGGACGAATAACTTTATGCCCTGCGTCCTGCGCCCTGCGCCCTGAGCTCTGCGCCCTGCGCCCTGCGCCCTTTACCTCTACCTTACGAGAACAAGTTTTAAGGCGGCAGTTTCATAGCCTTCTGAAACTACCCGTGCAAAATAAATCCCTTCCGGAACAGTTTCAGTTTTCCAGGTCAGTGTTGACTGGTTTGCCTTTAGCATTTCTGAAGTGATTATTTGCCCCTGAGTATTGTAAATAGTGATTTTAGCCAATCCGCTAAATGAAGGGATGGAAATCGTTGTTGCATCAGAAAATGGATTCGGATAGCAGCGGGGAATCTCCTTTGATGCGGCAGGGTCGCCAATGCCCAAATCTGAAGGTAGTAATAGTTTTATACCGACAGGCCGGTGATCAGAAATATTGTTTTCATATTCCCACCATCCGCCTGCAATAAACCCTTCAGCTTTGACTACCTGGATTTCAGATCCTTCATTTTCAAAAGCCGGGAATAGTTCATTGGTTATGGCAATATGGTCAAGGTGCGAAGGCCAGGAGGGATATGACCAGTTGGTACTGTTACCATTTGCAATTTCCAGATCGGCAAAAAGGTAGTTCTGAGTGTCATTTAATAGGATCTGAAATACATTGTTTTCAGCATCATCTGTAAGTTCATCATTCATATCGCCGACAATAAAAACCATCTTGTCAGGAAAATATTCATTGATATACTGTCTTAAAAGAAGGTTTGCACGGTATCGCCGTGTTTCTTCATCGCCCGGGTCATCAATATCAATAATGCCATTGCCGCAACATTTCAGATGATTGTTGATTATAATAAAGTTCAGGTTTTTGTAATTGAAATCAAAAACCAGGGGCGGCCTTGGAAAAGGACCGGAATAGGTTGAAGATGTATAGATTTCATAAATCTGATTGATCT
The DNA here is from genome assembly GCA_038325075.1 of Bacteroidales bacterium. Classification (GTDB taxonomy): domain Bacteria; phylum Bacteroidota; class Bacteroidia; order Bacteroidales; family Lentimicrobiaceae; genus Lentimicrobium. The sequence goes on from JBBQIQ010000046.1 coordinate 22,165, forward strand.
CAATGGTTGCGGAGTTGTAGATGTAAGCCAGGTTGGTATATCCTCCGGATGCAATGAAGCCGGAATAGCCAGCCAGATTTGATAGTACCTGGTTGAACTCTGACTGGTTGCTCATTTCCTGCAGCGCAATCACATCAGCATTAAGTGCAGTAATAATATTTGACACGTATTCAATGGTGGTCTGGCCTTCTTTTGGAAATTGCTCAATGTTCCAGGTCATGACTTCCAGGGTTGAATCAGTGCCAAAGTTCAGATTCTGGGATTCAGAAGAGAAACCGATGGTTGACAACATCATTATTATAAGAAATTGCTTCAGATTTTGCATAGTATGCCTGTTGTATAAAAATGGCCGAAGGTGGTTCATAATAAAAATGGCCACAACTGCAAAAGTAGATTATTTCAGGTGAGAAATGATGAAGTAACCGAAATCCATGAATGTGGAAAATCCAAACAAAGGTTTTTTGTAATGAAGATTGTCTTCTGCAATAAAAGTGATTCGTATAAACCTGGCATTCCCAAAACCTTCAATCTACAGGAAACGGATTGCTTATTGTTTTTATGGGATTCTACATTTCAATAATAGTCTTTTTAATTTGAGGTAATTTCCTGTAAAACACCAGTGCCGCCAGCAGACAGCAGGCTCCGGCTATAAATACTGTAATCTGAACCCCGGCAAACTCTGCCAGGGCGCCCATCAGGAGGCTGCCCAATGGGGTAAATCCCATGAATGACATGCTATAAAGTGCCACAATTCTTCCCCTCATCTAATCGTCAACCATAGTTTGGAGCAGTGTGTTACTCCGTCGGAAACCAAAAAGGCCATGAACCCAATAGAATTTATTTCCTCTTTTCAGATGCAGGGTTTTTAGGGACGTGCCAGTAATTATCGGGGAAATTAGCCATTTTTGCACTAACAATGCCTTTATTTTTAACATCGTGCGAAGATGATGATGATACAAATAACACAATCCAAAACGCGATAGAAAATAATATTCAATCTGGCAATTGGCGCATTACAAAATTTATCGATTCTGGAATAGACGAAACAAGTGATTTTTCAGGTTATAATTTCAGCTTTAGTGATGCAGGTGTATTAAGTGCAAATAATGGCACAAATAGTTTTGAAGGAACTTGGAATATATCATCTGATGGTATAGACTTTAACGATTTAGAATTAAACATTGTTTTTAATCTTATGAATGACTTTGATGATTTAACTGACGATTGGGATTTTATTTCGCAAAGTTCTACCAAAATTGAACTAATTGATATAAGTGATGGTGGAGAACCAGACGATTTGTTAACATTTGAAAGAAACTAAAAATACTACCGCCAACAGCAAGGCTATATGTAATAAGGGGTTCAGTGGTAATTCAAGCATTTTGCCCCGATCAAATTTGGGTGTGGGAGTAAAGGAAAGTAGCCCGCAATCCATTACTGCATATAGCCGCCACCGATGAATGTTATCCCGATTTAACCGGAACTATTAACCAGGCTCCAGTTTTTTATTTTATTCTTTTTATTCTGTGTTTGCACTGTTATAGCTTTTGTTAACAAAACATTAACATATTCAATTGAACCAAAAAGGCGATTTTGACTTATATATTTAAAGCATTGAAATTTCATTTAATCATCTAACAAACAAGCTATGAAATCAAAAACTACCTTTTATTGCATCAAAAAATTTTTTTCAGGATTAAAATGGTATGCGGTATTAACTGTAATGTCTTTTTTGACCAGTAATGCTTATTCCCAGGTGGCCATCAACAACGACAACAGTGCGCCCAATGCATCTGCCATGCTTGATGTAAAAGCCACAGGATTAGGATTTTTAGCTCCCCGCATGACACTGGTGCAGAGGCCAGGATCTCCTGCTACCGGACTAATAATTTATCAGACAGATTCCAATCCGGGATACTATTATTATGATGGCACTGCCTGGCAAAAGGTGGGAAGTTCTGCTTCGGACTTCTGGTTGCCTAACAGCCCGGATATTTATTTCAATTCTGGCGGAGTTGCAGTTGGAACTACTGCTTCTGATGGGCATAGAATTAACGCTTTTAACTATACTTACACAAAAAGCGCGGTTAGAGGCACAAATCAGAATGGTGCGAATTTATATGCAGAAGGTCAGCTTGGTGTGTTAACCAATACAGGAAATCCGTTAGGATTACCTGTTGATGTTATCAATATCGGGGTATTTGGAATTAAGCCTAATACGGGTGATAATGGTGCGGCAATTTACGGCTGGAATCTTGACACAGATCCTTTGAATTATGGGGGTATCTTTGTTTCTGAAGGTGCTGCAGCCGGTACTAATTATGGCGTTTATTCATTGGCGAAAAACGGAACCAACAATTATGCAGGCTTTTTCAAAGGAAGGGTTCAGGTTGAGGCAAACAGCACAGGTACTGATAATACCTCAACCGTTTTCAGGTCAGTGGTTACCCATAATGTCAGCTCGGATACTTATGCAGTTGAAGGGGTTTCAGTGCCCACACCCGGTTACGGAATTGGTGTAAAAGGAGAAGGAGGCTATATGGGTGTATATGGGTTTTCCAACGCAACTACTTATGCAGGTTATGGATATGGCCTTTATGGTTATGCAACCGGAACTGCCGGAACGCGATATGGTGTTTACGGAAGTGCATTCAATAGTGGCGGTATAAACTCCATAGGAGTTTATGGCTATGGTGGTGGGGCGACTACTAACTGGGCCGGGTACTTTGATGGAGACGTTTATGTTTCCAGTGATGTGCGCATTGCCACAACAACTGCTGCTACAGGATATGCACTCTCAGTAAATGGTAAAATTGCCTGTGAAGAGCTATTGATTGATGACTCCGGTTTCTGGCCTGATTATGTATTTGGAAAAGACTATAAACTGATGAGCATTGATGAATTTGCAAAGAGCATCAATGAAAACAATCATCTGCCCGGAATGCCCTCAGCTCGGGAAATTGAGGAAAAGGGCGGGCATCACGTCGGTGAAATTCAGAAAAAAACCCTTGAGAAAGTTGAAGAACTCAGTTTATACATTATTGAACTCAATAACCGTATGAAAGCACTTGAACAGGAAAATAAAGAACTGAAAGCCAGCTTTTCAAATCAATAACAATCGGAGGACCATAAAATGAAACATATACTAAAAATACCTTTGCTTTTGGCTCTCCTGTTTGTTAGTGCAGTAAGGTTATATGCCCAGACTCCTGAAGCGCCTTTTCATCTGGAGGCTGTTAATATTAACCTTGGTGTGCACAATGGAATGAGTATTGATGAACTGGATGCCAGCGGGGTAGTTTTGCCCGAAATCCAGCCATCTCCGGCAAGAACCATCGCTTTTCCGTCTTCATCTTATATTATCGTCAAGGAACATATCAGCACCCTGGATCATGCGCCCTGGATGCAACTCTTTTTTAGCAATGTTAATCTTGGGGAAAACAGCTATCTTGAAATTATTTCTGATTATGATCAGGACCGGCAGTTTTTCAACAACCAGTCAATTGCAGAATGGAGGTATTATTCAGCCTATTTTAAAGGAGAATCGCTATCGGTAGTGCT
>JBBQIQ010000047.1:0-25666 GCA_038325075.1 Bacteroidales bacterium
CGCTAAATGGGACGAGGGACGGTTCCTATGCTCCATGCCCCGTGCCCTGCGCCCCGTGCCCCGTGCCCTGAGCCCTGCGCTAAATGGGACGAGGGACGGTTCCTTCCATGCCCCGTGCCCTGCGCCCTGCGCCCCGTGCCCTGCGCCCCGTGCCCTGAGCCCTGCGCCCTGCGCTCCGTGCCCTGCGCCCCGTGCCCTGCGCCCTGAGCTCTGAACCATTATTCCTTTACAAAATACCTGAACGGATTATAACTGACCCCCAAATCATAAACATCCGCTTTTTCCCGTTTTTTCAGAAACCCAACGATGCGGTAGGTGAGGGGGGTAAAAAGGATTTCCACCCCCGATTTGAATATGTAGTTGGAGATGATGATGGAGATCAGCAGTTCGTTGGGCATGGTGCCGTAAAAAGCCACCATGCAGAAAATGGCGGTGTCGATGCCTTCGCCAACAAGGGTAGAACCTATGGTGCGCATCCACAGAAAGCGGCCTTTCATCTTTATTTTTAGCCGCGACATAATCACCGCGTTGGAAAAAGCACCCCCGAAGTAGGCGATCAGGCTGGCAAGGACTATTCGTGGCACAAAACCCAGCAACGATTCGTATGCCTCCTGATTGTTCCAGTCAGCCGCTGGCGGAAGTTCCTGTACCACCCACAACACCAGCGACATCAGCAGTGCTGCACCGAACCCTGTCCAGATAACCTTTCGGGAACGCTGATAACCATAGACTTCGGTAAGAATATCGCCGAATATATAGCTGAGCGGGAAGAGGATGGTGCCGCCGTCGAAAGTAAACATCCACAGGGAAAGAATTTTGGTGGAAGCCAGGTTGGAGATCAGCAGCACGGCCACAAACAGCGCCATGATGATGTCGAAGTAGCGGTAATTACCTATGTTGGTTGTATTTGGTTCCTGCATCAAAAAGTCTTTTACATTTTCGTGGAGTGCAAAAGTACAACACTATTCTAAATCCGGGTTCCATAATTGGTTTTAATGGACCGGTTACTCTAAAGTAGTTAAAATAATAGATAGTTGACATTTGTTACTACTTTTACAAAAAATACACCCATGTTTAAAAAAATCTTTTCATTCATCACATTCAGCCTTCTGGTTATTAGCCAGCTATCAGGCCAAAACTTTATTCCGTCTGAAAAAAGCCTGATCCTGTCCGGCGATACGGCCAAAATGATGCGGATTCTTGTTTATAACAGTCCGGTCGATTTAATGACACTGAATGCCCAAAGTATCGACATTGATCCCGCTGATCCGTTGCTGCCTTTACTGGCCAACCGGATGTACAAGGCTATGCGCGACACGGCCAATTCGGGTGTTGGAATAGCCGCCCCGCAGGTTGGTGTAAACCGCAATGCCATGTGGGTGCAGCGGTTCGATAAATCGGGAACGCCTTTCGAATTCCTGGTCAATCCCAGAGTGCTGAAGTACTCGATGCTTCACCGGAAAGGAGGGGAGGGTTGCCTTTCGATGCCCGGAGAACGCGGAACCCTTTACCGAAGCTATTCGATATTGGTCGAATACCAGAAAATGGACGGCTCAAGGCACAAGGAGATGTTCGAAGATAACACAGCCATTATTTTCCAGCATGAAATTGACCACCTGAATGGTTTCTTGTTCCCTGATCGCATGCGCGAACAACAGAGCACCTTTTTTCTTCCCATGCCCCAGGGTACGGAGTTCTTCATCAAGCTGAGCAATAACCCTTAAATCAAACAATCACCATCGCCGCTTGTTAATTGACAGCAACAGCCTGTCCTGTATATATTCTGTATCTTTTATTACCTAAATAATAACGTGAACGTGAAAGCTTCTGATTCATTCTTTTTATTGGTTCTCCTGGTATGGTTGTCGTTTCCCGCTTTTGCGCAACAGGAAGCCGGAAATATTTTACTATCAGCCAGTAATGGGGAAATCAGGATTAAGTCAGATGCCCCGCTCGAATTGATAGAAGCTTCCTCCAGGCAATTGAAGGGTGTAATCGACATCACGGGCCGAAGCTTTTCTTTTTCTGTCAATACCAGGTCAATACAGGGTTTCAACAGCCCGTTGCAGCAGGAGCACTTCTACGAAAACTATATGGAAACCAGTAAATATCCGGTTTCTACTTTCAAGGGAAAGATCATAGAACAGGTAGATTTATCAGTGGATGGCAATTACCAGTTAAGGGCCAAAGGATTGTTGAACGTACACGGAGTTGAGCAGGAACGCATCATTAAAGCGGATGTTAAAGTAAAAGGCGAAATAATCACGGTTACATCGTCCTTCACGGTGCCCCTGACTGACCACAATATCACCATCCCGAAAATTGTTTACCAGAAAATAGCTGAAGAGATTTTGGTTACCGTAACTGCTAACTTCACCAGGGTTAAAAAATAGATTGCCATGAAACCCGTTTCCCGGACTAAGGAATTTCTGTTTTCTTTCCTTTTGACTGTACTTCTTATGTCCGGGGCTAAGGCACAGTTCCCGCTGTTTAAGAACATAGCAGGTAAAGATCAGCTTAAAGAAGGGAATGTTACCCGGGTATTACAAGACACGAAGGGATTTATATGGGTGGGAACTTCCAATGGATTGTTTGTCTATGATGGTTTTGATTTTCGGGAAATCCCTTTTGATGACAGCCTCAAACCGGCCGGTGTTTCTACCCTTGCTATAGATCATTCAGGGGTGGTATGGGCAGGATTCAACAATGGCAGAATTGCACAGGGCGATGGTACTGGTTTTTCCCTTTTTACCCCGGAGGAAGGCCTTCCATCCATTCCAATTACCAGCCTTCTTTTTGACAGCGACTCTACATTATGGATTTCAACGTATGGAGAAGGCGTGTATTATTATCGCAACAACCGGCTTTTTAACATCAATACCGACGATGGGCTTGGCGATAATTATGTCTATACCCTGGCCGCGGATTCAGATGGCAGCATCTGGGCAGGAAACGATGCCGGAATCAGTGTTTGCAATCTTAAAGGTGACCGGAAAGTAATCCGGCATTATTCAACTTCAGATGGCCTGCCAGACATTCTGGTTCAGAAAATCCTTCCTGCAAAGTCGGGTGGTTTCTGGATCGGCATGCAGGAAAAGGGCATTTGTTATTACAACCCTGTCAGCCAGGCTTTTGAAGTTCCAGCCTCCCAACCTTGGAATTTTGGCTCCGTTAATGATATTCTCGACTTCGGCGATTTATTGTGGATAGCTACAGAGGGTTATGGAATCGTTGAACTTTCATTAAAAAATTTGCTAAAGGAATATGATTACAGGCTTCTCGAAGGTTCGGGCAAAAGAATAGACAGGTTGTTGCACGATCTTGAAGGCAATGTATGGTCAGTGTCACAGGGTTTGCTTCTCTGGTCGTCGGGCCCCGGTATCAGGCATTATAAAATCGTCGGAGATCAGATGCTTGGGAATATCCACGCTTTACATGTCGGGGAAGACGGAATCCTCTATTTTGGAAACGATAAGGGCTTTTTTTACTTTAATCCCGGCAAGGCAGAGAAGGAATTTCTGAAACAACTCTTACCGCCCCAAAGCATTGGAGGCCCGGGCATTACAAGTATCTATCACGACCCAGGCGGATGGTTGTGGGCGGGAACTTTTGGAAACGGATTATACCGGATTGACAAGAACACCGGAAGTTCGAAAAGAATAACCGATCCTTCCGGGAGGCTTAACAACAATATTCTGGGCATCTCAGGAAAAGGGGACGATATTTGGTTTGCGACCCTGGGTGGCGCAGCCCGATGCAATTACAAACCCGGTATAAACAGCGATTTTTATTTTGAACATTTCTCATCAGCCGAAGGACTCGGGAATAATTTTATTTATACTGTTCTTGCTGACAGGAAGGGCAATATCTGGTTTGGAACCGATGGTAAAGGCGCGGCAATTTATAAAAATGGCCGGTTTACAGGTTTTGGTGCAGAGCAGGGAATGACGGCCAAGGTTATATACTCCATTACCGAAGACAGCGATGGCAACATCTGGCTCAGTTCGGCAAATGAGGGAATTTTCAGGTACGATGGCTCAGAATTCACCAACTTCACGCTTGCCTCAGGCTTGCGGAATCTGAAAATTACCTCGCTCGTCAGTGGGGGAAAAAACCAGGTGGTTGTTGTTCACAGCCAGGGTGTTGATGTGGTTAATTCGCGAACAGGGCAGGTTTCGTACCTTGGCATGGAGGCAGGGATTACCGGAATTAATCCCGATCTCAACGCAGTGGCCGCAGACAGTTCGGGGTCTGTATGGATCGGGACCCGCGATGGGATTATACTCTACACTCCCGGTTATATCAACGCAATGGCAATGCCTGTGACCTCGGTGCGCAGGGTTTCTGTCTATCTTTCGGATCAGGAAGCCCACCCCGGAGATGTATTTGCGCACAACCACAATCACCTTTCGTTTGAGTACATCGGGTTATGGTTCAACAGTCCTGATAAAGTATCTTACCGGATAATGCTCGAAGGCCACGACCCCGGTTGGGTACCGACCGGCGACCGGGTGACCACTTTTTCAAATCTTCGACCCGGCAGCTATATCTTCAGGGTGCAATCGTCGGTAAACAGTGATTTTACTTATGCAAGTGAAGCCACCTTTTCATTTACCATCAGGCCGCCCTTTTATACGCGCTGGTGGTTCATTCTTGCTGTCGGCATACTTCTGCTCTCACTTGTTTATTTCTTTGTCAGGATCAGGCTAAACAGGATTCGTCGTGAGCAGCAACTGTTGAAGGAAAAAGCCGAATCGCAGTTTCAGTTGCTCCGGAGCCAGGTGAACCCTCATTTTCTGTTCAATAACTTCAGCACGTTAATGGCTATTATTGAGGAAGACAAGGACCTTGCCATTGAATATGTGGGCAAATTATCAGCATTTTTCAGGTACATCCTTGAATATCGCGATAAGGAACTGATCCCATTGTCGGAAGAACTTGAGATCGTTGATAATTACATTTTCCTGCAGAAAAAGCGGTATGGCGACAACCTTACAGTGCAAAAAGATATTCATCATGAACATCTGGCAAGCCTGATTCCACCGCTAACCTTGCAGTTACTGCTCGAAAATGCAGTAAAGCACAATGTTGTTTCAGGGGCAAAACCATTGAACATCCGCATCTATAGTGAATCTGAATTTCTGGTGATCGAAAATGCGGTTCAGCCCCGAAAAACTCCTGAAAAATCGACAGGCATGGGCTTGCAAAACATTAAGAGCAGGTATCGGATTTTTACAAACCAGGAGGTTATAATTCAACAAACGGTTGATTACTACAGAATATTTTTACCATTGATTATTCCAAAAAACGAGAAAGCATGAAAATTCTGATCGTAGAAGATGAACCGGCCACAGCCCGGAGAATGCAGAAACTCTTGCAGGAAACCGATGTAACCATTGAGGTAGCCGGTATAACGGACAGTATTGAAAGCACCGTGGCCTGGTTAAAAAACAACCCGCAACCGCAACTTGTTTTTATGGATATTCAATTGGCGGATGGTGAGAGTTTTGAGATTTTCAACGAAGTTGAAATTTCCTGCCCGGTAGTGTTTACAACGGCTTATGACAAATACGCCATAGAAGCATTTAAGGTCAACAGCATCGATTACCTGCTGAAGCCGGTTGAAAAAGAGTCGGTTGAAAAGGCGTTGCAGAAGTTCAGGAAGCTTTCGTCACCGGCAACCCCATCCATTGATTACGCAAAACTGGCTGCCATGATTCAGCAAACAGCCCGGCCTGAAGTTCCGAAACGAATGCTGGTTAGATTTGGTGAGCATATCAAAGCGGTTGAATACAGCCAGGTAGCCTATTTCTACACCATCGAGAAGCAGGTTTTCTGCACTACCTTTTCGGGGGATAATTACCCGGCAGAATTCAGCCTCGACAAAATGAGTGAAATACTGGATCCGGACAAATTTTTCCGGGTCAACCGTAGTTTTATTGTGAATTATGCTGCAATAGACAAAATGACCGCCTGGTCGAAATCGAGGGTAAAGCTTACCCTGAAACCGCCCACAACCCAGGATACCGTTACCAGCACCGACCGCTCAGGCGATTTTAAGCGATGGCTGACCGGGAAAACGGAGACCCATTCCTGAATAAGTGCAAAGTCCTGCAGGTTTTTACCCGGCTTCATTAGCTTTCCATCCTTCCATCCTTCCAATATTCCAATATTCCATCCTTCCAATATTCCAATATTCCATACTTCCATCCTTCCATCCTTCCATCAGAACATCATTCCGATGATCCACCTCTTTTTTGTAGATTTGCATTCTTTAAATTTTGAGATATGCTGCACAAGTTCAATCTAATGTTTCTTACCTCCCTGGTGGCAATGCTTGTGGCGCTTCCCGGAGTTATGTCGCAGACGGTTGGTCAGGATAATCTGGTGATAATCACCACTCCCAAAGGCGACATTTCGCTGATGCTTTATGATGACACTCCACTTCACCGTGAGAACTTCCTGAAACTGGCCCGTCAGGGCTTTTTCGACAGCACGCTTTTTCACCGGGTCATCAATGGCTTTATGATTCAGGGCGGTGACCCTGATTCACGTCACGCAGCTCCCGGCATTGAACTGGGCAATGGTGGGCCGGGGTATGATATTCCGGCGGAAATTATGCCAAATCATTTCCACAGGCGCGGTGTGCTGGCCGCTGCCAGGGAAGACGACAAAATCAATCCGAAAAGGCTTTCATCAGGCTCGCAGTTTTATATAGTTCAGGGCAAAATCTTTTCGCAGCCCGACCTTGATATGATTGAGAAGGAGCAGAATTCGCTGACCAAGCAACGGATTTTTGTGAATATTATGGACCGACCCGAAAACCAGAAACTAAGAAACCAGTTCTTTTCTCCGGATGCAAAAAAAGATTCGGTCCATTTCAGGTATCTGTTGGACACCCTGAATAAAATGATCGATAAAGAGTATGTGCTGATGCCCGAATTCAAACTATCGGACGAACAGCGTCAGGCTTACTCAACCATTGGCGGTGTGCCCCACCTCGATGGAAAGTACACCATCTTTGGTGAAGTGGTTTCCGGTATGGAAATTGTAGATGCCATTGCCCGTGAGAAGACCGATGAAAACGACCGGCCTTTGACCGATATTCCAATGAAAGTAAAAATAATTACCCGTAAAAAAACGAATCCATGAAAAAACTGAGTATCCTTGCTGCAATGCTTGTTTTTGCAGTTTCCATTTCCTATGCCCAGGCCCCTAAAACAAAGGCTCCTGCTACAAAGCAGACAAAAATTCTTATTGAGACCGAATTCGGGAACATGACGGCTGTATTATATAACGAAACGCCGCAGCACCGCGACAATTTTTTGAAACTCGTGAAACAGGGCTGGTACAACGGGTCCATTTTCCACCGGGTTATTAAAAACTTTATGATCCAGGGTGGTGGCCAGGAAAACAAGATGAATGACCCGGGGTATAAAGTTCCGGCCGAAATTATGGCGAAGTATTTCCATAAAAAAGGTGCCCTTGCAGCCGCCCGCCAGAGTGACCAGGTAAATCCGCAAAAAGCCTCGTCGGGTTCGCAGTTTTACATTGTGCAGGGACAGGTTCTGAACGATCAGCAATTAGAAATGTTCGAGAAACAGACCAATAAAAAGATCGCTCCGGAAAGAAGGGCCGCCTACAAAACCATAGGCGGAACCCCACACCTCGATGATCAATACACCGTTTTTGGAGAAGTCATTTCCGGCCTCGATGTCATTGATAAAATCGCAGCCGTTCAAACTGCTGCCGGCGATAAACCGGTTAAAGATGTAAAAATGAAAATTACTGTGGTAAAGTAATCAGCAACTCATTGTTTCACTTTAAGTAATGGCTTGAATTCTGTTTCGGAAATAGTGTTTTGTGAATATTCGTGTTCCTGTCACCCCGATAGCCATTGTGATGGCAATAAATAAGATTTAATGAAAGAAAAGATCAATAAATTTCTGGCTGAAATTGAATTATTTACAGCCCAAACCAAAGAGGAACTCGAGCAGTTCCGTATCAGATATTCCGGCAAAAAAGGAATCCTGAACGACCTGTTTACCGATTTTAAAAATGTAGCTGCGGAAGATCGCCGTGAAATGGGTGTGTTGCTCAACGACCTGAAAGGGAAAGTACAGCAAAAGCTTGACAGCATGCGCGAAAGCCTTGAAGGTCAGGAAACCGCTCCGGTATCGGCGCAGGACCTCACGTTGCCGGTTAATTTTCAGGATGCCGGATCGCGTCATCCGCTGATGATTATCCGCAACCGGATGATTGAGATTTTCTCGCGTGTTGGATTCACGGTAGCTGAAGGCTCGGAAATTGAAGACGACTGGCACAACTTTTCAGCACTCAATTTCGCTGCCGAGCATCCTGCCCGCGATATGCAGGACACCTTCTTTATCGAAAAAAACCCTGACATTGTGTTGCGAACCCACACTTCAAGCGTGCAGGTTAGGGTAATGGAAAAAACCAAACCGCCCATCCGCATGATATTCCCCGGAAGGGTTTACCGCAACGAGGCCATTTCGGCACGGGCGCACTGCTTTTTTCATCAGATTGAGGGTTTGTATGTCGATAAAAACGTCAGCTTTGCCGACCTGCGCCAGACCATGCTCTACTTTGCCAAAGAGATGTTCAGCGCGGATACCCGCATTCGGCTGAGGCCATCATATTTTCCTTTTACCGAGCCCTCAGCAGAGATGGACATCTCCTGTAACCTATGTGGTGGCAAGGGTTGTGGATTCTGTAAATACACCGGCTGGGTGGAGATTTTAGGTTGCGGAATGGTGAACCCCAATGTGTTGAAGAACTGTGGCATTGACCCGGAAGTTTATTCCGGATTTGCCTTTGGTATGGGAGTGGAGCGCATTACCAACCTCACATTCAATGTAAAAGACCTGCGCATGTTCTCCGAAAACGATGTACGCTTTCTGCAGCAGTTTGAATCGGCCTGGCAGTAGTTTTTTATCTACAAATTGAGCGATTTGAAATAGAAAAATCGCTCAATCGATCAGGAAAATTGTAAGCATTTCACTTTAAATTATTTTCAAGGCTGTGGTGAATGTCACAATTTCCCAATCGGGATTTACCTAAGAAAAGTGCTTTTTCACCAGGCTTACTTCTGATGAACTCATTAAGAATATGAAGATTTTTAATGAATGGAATGTATCGGTAACCAAAGTGGGTTATAGAACTACCAATTCGCATTTCCAGGAAAGTGAACTGCAATCAGAAGCACTTTGGGTATTTAATTTCTCTTTGGGAGCGGATTATAAATTACAGGAAAAACTGGATATATCTGCAGGCGCAGGACTGGGAATTACTAATAAACAATATGGCATATTCAGTGAAATGATATTACTAACACCATTTTTAGGTATAGATTATCGTTTCGGAGGTATAAAGAAAAAATAATCCTAACTTTCGGCAATAATTTGAACTGTTGTCCGGAATGAATAACAATTTCCCCGGTTTGAAATCATCGGATTTCCTGTCTGATAAAAGGATCAGGCTGGTTTTATGGCTATTGATGGCCCTGCTCTTATTGGCCCATTTCCCCTTTCTGAATGCCGATCCCGACAGCCTGGTGAGCCTTAACACCCGCGGTGCCTGGACAGATGAAGGCCTTTATACAGCCCAGTTGCGCGATTTTATCAATCACGGAAGTTTCGATCTGTACAACAACAACGGCTTTATTATTACGCCGGTTTTACAGTTGATCCTGTTTACGTTTTATTATATTTTCGGAACTGATCTTATTGTAGGAAGGATTGTGGCACTGCTGTTTACCATTGGAGTTCTGATGATTTTATCTACAAACAGTCACTTAAGAATACCTACCCTGTTTTACCTCCTGCTGGTTGCAATTCAATTTCACTATTTCCAGTTTTGCCACTACAGCATGGGGGAGATTTTTTCCATTAATATGATCCTGCTTTCTCTTTACGCGCTGGTCAAATTGGAAAAGTTTATCAGTCACCCGAAAAAACTGCGATGGTTGCTGCTGGCAGTATTTTTCAGCTTTCTGGCTTATGGGATAAAAGTACAGTTTGCCTATGTTGCCTTACTGGTTCCGGCAGCCATCCTACTAAAAGCCTGGTCTGTACCCTGGAAACTCAGAAATATCCGGAAGGAATACTACAAGGCCTTCGGTATTTCGGTGCTGTTCACCTTTGCACTCGGCCTGATTTACTTTGCCGTCTGGTACTTTCCCAACCGTGAATTCTACAATTTCATCATGAATTACGAAACCAGCGAACGGTTTAAAAGCACCCTTCCCGGCCTTCTTGGGGTTTACAGGTTTAATTTCAGGCACATCCTTTGGGTCAAAGAACTCTGGCCGTTGCTGATTATAGCTCTGGCCCTGGGAACATTCTCAGTTTCGTCGGCACGCAGACACAATGGCCGGCAAATCCCGCTTGCGTTGATTTTTGGTCTGGTCTGGCTGTTGGCCGAACAGCATAAAGTTGTCATGAACTATCTGCCCACGCGCTATTTTCTGAGCCTGATCGCTGCATCCGGGATTGTTGCTTCACTTTCACTCGGTTACCTGATCAAAAACAAGCCAGGTGCAGTAAAAATCATCCTCCCGGTTATACTGATCATTGCCGTCTGGAATCTGACATTTATTTACAAAACCTGGCAACGACGAACCTACGATATTCAGACTGTTTATGAGTACCTCGAAAAGTCAGATATTGACATACGGAAACCGGTGCTGGGCATCTGGGCATATACACTGGCGTCAGAATCAAAGGCACCTACCATCGGTATCCGCCACAATTACCTGAACGATAAAGATCCCATCCGGACTTGCCGGCCTCAACTGGTAATCACAGAATTTAACCAGGCCGAAAGCGACAGTGCCTGGGCGAGGCAGGGCATTGATCTGGAAGCGATCTCCGATTCAGTGAGACGGTTTAAGGTCTGGCGCTATGATCTTGAATTTTACTGGATTAGACAGGCAGAATAAAGTATTTAGAGATACTCGAAATTATCAATTTTAAAACTGAAAAGTAGAGGGATCACTTTCTGTAAAAATCTTTGTAAAAGAATTTTATAACTACCACACAAACGGTATTAATTTTTTCGAACTTTTAGTGTACTCAAGATATGCTGGAAATGCCATGGTCAGGTATTGCTCTTCAATGTGAAGTTTAACAATCAAAACAATGGTTAAGCCAACGACAAATCCCAGCCTTAGGTAACTGAAATGCCCGAGTACCAGTGGCCAGCATGTCAGAAGAATGGCCGTGTACATAGGGTGCCGCACTAAACGGTAGGGACCGTGGGCAATCAGTTTGCCATTGGGTTTTACATGTGGTGAAATATTGAAATTACCGAGGCGGATGGTTTGAATGGCATACAATCCCAACGCGATACCAGCCAGTATAAACAGGATAACATATGGTTTCAGGTGCATGAGGGGGCTGGTAATAAATATCAGTCCGATAAAGAGAAACTGAAGCATGACCAGCAGCCAGGCCAGATAGGATTTTCGCCGCCCCATTCGGGTTGTGTTGAACATAATATATCTATTAAAAGGGCAATAAGACTGTTACAGGTTATTCATAACAAATTTTATGGCCTCTGTGTTGAATGTGGGTGAAAAATTTCTACCTGACAGGTCAATGAACAAAGATAAAAATTAAAAAGGGTGATCCGGGAAAACCCAAACCACCCTTTATTCTTCCATTCAATCTCTATCTGGCAAGGCGGGCCAGTTTATTTGACTTCCTGCGCTGAAGCCAGATCTTGAACTCATAAACCATCAGGTAAAGGGCCGGTACAAGAACCAGCGTTAGGAAAGTGGCAAAACTGAGTCCGAAAATAATCGACCAGGCCAGTGGCCCCCAGAACATGACATTGTCGCCACCAATGTGAATCTGCGGATCAAGCTGGGTAAACATAGTTACAAAGTTCAGGTTAAAACCTATCGCCAGCGGCACCAGGCCGAGTATGGTAGCTGTAGCAGTCAGGATAACCGGTGTTATACGGGTTAGTCCGGCCTGAATGATTGCATTGCGGGTTTTAACTCCACGTTCTTTCAGTGTATCGATGAACTCAACAATCAGGATTCCATTTCGCACAACGATTCCACCCAGCGCCACGATTCCAAGCCCTGTCATAATAACCGAAATGGTCATATTAAAGATGACAATTCCCAGCAAAACGCCTATGATGCTGAAGATTACTTCGCTCAGAATAATAATGGTTTTGCTTAAAGAGTTAAACTGTGTTATCAGAATAAAGAAAATTAAGCCCAGTGCAATCATCATTGCCATACCAAGGAAATCGGAAGTCTCCTTCTGTTCAATCTGTTCACCGGTAAGCTTTATCTGAACCCCGTCGCTAACCGGGAAATCCGCGGCCAGTTGGGTTAATTTAGGTACAATTTCGTTGGCTGTATATCCTGTTAATACATCGCTTGAGATGGTTATAATCCGTTTCAGATCCTGTCTTTTTATACCCCCGTAAGAGTCGGTATAATCGATGGATGCTACTGCCGAAAGCGGTATGTGCCTCAATAATCCTGAATTCATATCACGATAGGTGATTTTAAGGTTAATCAGGTTATTGATGTTATCACGGGTTGCTTCTGAATAACGCAGTTGAATGGAATACTCATCTTCGTCCACTTTGTACTTCGACACTTCTTTACCCAACACGGCTGTGCGCAACTCAGTCGCAATCTGGCCGGTGCTCAGTCCATATTGATTGGCTCGTTCCCGGTCAATATTGATAACTATCTCGGGTTTGTTATCCTGAAAATCGTTTTTCAGTTCCGCAATTCCGGGGATTTGAAGTGAATCGAGATAATTCTGGAAAGCGGCAGCATCATGAATCAGACTACCAAGTTTTTCGCCGGTTATTTCAATATTTATCGGCTTTCCGGTAGGTGGCCCGGCCCGGTTTTTTTCAACAGCAATTTCAACGCCGGGTATCCCCTTAATTTCATGCCGTATCTGATCAAGATAGTCGTTGGTATTTATTCCGTTCCGGAATTTGTACTCAACAAAGTTGATAGTGACCTTGCCCTTTTCAGGGCTGATATTGCGGGCAAAATCCATATCATCGCCGGCTCCCAGTGCAACATTGGTGATCACCGATTCTACCACGGGATTATTATCGCCCAGCAGGTCCAATACCCTGCCTTCGACTATCCGGGAAGCGGAGTCGGTTACACGCTGATCAGTTCCAATCGGCATCTTAACCATAACATTGATGCTGTTCGGCATGTTATCGGGGAAGAAAACCACCTTGGGCGAACGGATACTAACCAAAACCATGGTAACAAAGAAAAGACCAATTACCATCAGCAACAGGTACAATGGGTTGCGTCCGATCAGAACAAAACGCAACTGCCGCTCATACAGCCTCATAAAGAAAGGCCATCCTTTTTCCTGCCACCACTTGATGTAAGGATTCAGCAATGTATGGAAGAACAAAATAAGTGCTGCCGCAAACACCATGAAATTACCGATACCAAATGCGATTTCGCTGCCGCTGGAAACATAAAACGCATAGCTGACCAGTGCGAGCAGTATTATAAAGATCATTTCAATCATGACCTTCTTTTTCAGCTTCTGTTTGTCGGGTGTCTCGAATTCATGTTTCATGAACGAGATGGCAAATACCGGGTTAATGATGTAGGCGACAAACAGGGAAGCAAATAGGGTAAGGATCAGCGTTACAGGTATATAGAACATAAACTCACCCACAATCCCGGGCCAGAAGGCAAGCGGGAAGAAAGGCGCAAGGGTGGTAAGTGTACCCGATAAAATTGGCAGAAACACTTCACCGGCAGCCCGCTTGGCTGCAACGACAATGTCAGGCTCAAACTGGTGCGTTCGATGTATATTTTCAATAACCACAATGGCATCATCGACCACAATCCCCAGCGCAAAAATAAACCCGAACATAACAATCATGTTCATTGAAAATCCCATGGCAGGCATAGCCATGAAAGCAATGAACATAGAAAGGGGAACAGCCATTGCCACAAAGAAAGCATTGGTAAATCCCATAAAGAACATGAGCACTATGGTCACCAGGATAAATCCGAAAACAATCGTGTTGTTCAGCTCTTCAAGTGTGTTTCTGGTATAGCGGGCTTGCTCACCCGATTTAGTAACAGTCACATCAGAAGGAAACTCTTTGTTAATCAGCTCATTATCAAGAATATTTTTTATCTTGGCTGAGGCCTCCAGCAGGTTTTGCCCGCTCTTTTTTACCACGTTCAGGGTAATTACATTCTTACCGTTCAAACGTGAAAAACTTTCCTGCTCTTTAAAGGTATCTTTTACTTCCGCTACATCTTTCAGGTAAACGATAGCTCCACTTGATGAATGAATCAGAATATTCTGAATAACCTCCATATTGCTAAACTGACCCTGCACCCTGATGGAACGTTTCATGCCGCTGGTTGTGATATTTCCAGCCGAGATGGTAAGGTTTTCAGATGCAACAGCGCGTTCTATATCCGTTAGGGTTACACTGGCTGCCTGCGCCTTGTACATATCAACATTAATCTGAATTTCACGTTCAAGCGCCCCGACAATATCTACACGGGTAATTTCAGTTAGCGACTCAATCTTATCCTGGGCTATTTCGGCAAACTTTTTTAATTCGTCCAAATCGTATTCGCCGGAAATCTGAATAAATACGATCGGGATTTCAGAAAAATCTATGTCTGACACGTTTGGATCGTTCAACAGGTTGTTTGGCAGATCTTTTTTACTTTTATCTACCGCATCTTTAACCCGTTGTTTTGCATCAGGAACATCTACATCGGTATTAAACTCAATAGCAATCGATGAAAAGTCCTGCAGAGAATTACTGGTAATCTTCTTTACACCATTAATCCCCTTCAACTGCTTTTCGATAGGCCTGGTAACCAGGTTTTCCATATCCTCTGGCGATGTGCCGGGATAAACGGTGTTAACAAGAATCGTTGGAATAACGATTTCGGGGAATTGCTCTTTGGGAATGTTTCGGTAGCTTGAAATTCCCAGCAGGGTGATAAATACCGTGAGCACATAAATGCTGGTTTTATTATCAATGGCCCAGCTTGTGGCAAAAAACTCCTTGAATTTATTGTTTTTCATATTTTAGTCAGGAATTAATGTGGAGATTTCCCTTTTTATTGGGAAATTTTAATCAACTGTCCTTCAACAAGGCTATTGTAACCGGTCGTTATAACTTTATCACCGTCGGCCATTCCACTGGTAATTTCGGCCATCCCATTATAGGTATTTCCAACAGAAACAACCTTCCTGCGAGCCAACAGCTTTCCATTTTCCTCTCTGGCAATAAAGATGTATTTACCCTGTGAAGACTCCCTGACCAGTGAAACCGGAACGACAAAAGCAGCCGGGTTGTTGTAATCGTTAATCTTTACTACAGCCATCATATTTGCCCTGTATTCAACTTTGCTCTGACCAAGCCTTATTTCGGTAAGAAATGTGCGGTTAACCGGATTAATGTACTTGCTTGTAAAGTGAATTTTTGCTTCGATATCTGTATTGAAATCGGGGAATGAGACGATTACTTTGTTACCGGTCTTAATTTTGGAAGCGTATGCCTCAGAAATCTCCGCAACAATTTTTGCCGTCGAAAAATTCACCACCCTCACAGCAGGCAATCCGGGTGAAGCCATCTGGCCTACCCTGAGGTTAATCTCTTCAACGGTACCGTTAATAGGCGATTTGATCCTCGACATTTCCAACTGATCATTCAGTGTAGCCATGCTGGCCTCAAGGCTTTCCTTATTGTTCTTTGCCGACAGATACTGTACCTCACTGCCAATCTGCTTGTCCCACAGTGCCTTCTGCTTATTGTAAAGATTAGTAGCAAACGAAAGCTGGGTTTTAACACTCGCAACCTGTTGTTGTAAA
This sequence comes from Bacteroidales bacterium, assembly GCA_038325075.1. GTDB lineage: Bacteria > Bacteroidota > Bacteroidia > Bacteroidales > Lentimicrobiaceae > Lentimicrobium. Next base: position 15,885 of record JBBQIQ010000047.1, read on the forward strand.
ACACTGTTGTCAATCTGAGCCATCACTTGCCCTTTTCTAACAGCATCACCTTCTTTAACAAAAACCGAGGTAATTACCCCTGGCATCTGGGCTGAAACGGCAATGTTGTCTTCTCCGTCAACTTTTCCCTGGACTTCCAGAAAATGATTGAATTCAACAGTTTTTGCTTCTGCTACCATAACATTGGTCATTTTTAGTTCAGCAGCATTGCCGCTGAGTTCTAATTCGTCCTCTATGGTCTTGATTTGGGCATTGATTTCATCCCTTTGTTTTTTCAATGTAGCCAGTTCAGCTTGTTTGTCAACGGTATTTCCACAGGCCGTGGCGAATAATACGAGCACCGCCAGTACGAATGTCTTATTCATGGTTTTCATTTATTTTGGATTATGTGTTTCGGTTAAAGGTTGTTGTTCAGTTTGTCAAGTTTGTTTTTTGCTTTAATCAGTGAATAAGCGGCACTATAATAATTTGATTGTGCCGTTAGGTATTGATTTTGCGCATTGGTCAGGTCCATACTTGTTGAAAGTCCCTCCTTATATTTAATGAGGGTTTTTTCATAAATTCTATTGGTCAGATCAATGTTCTTTTTGTTGTTCAGATAGTTTTCGAAGGCGGTCGCCAAATCGTTTTTCGATGTTTCAAACTCCAGTTTCAACCCTTGTGCCACATTGTCTTTTGTATTGGTGATCTTTTCAAGTTCAAGCCTTCGCTGCTGCACTTTTACCACCCGCTGTCCGCTGCTGAAAATCGGAATATTAAGCGAAAGCTGGAAAACATCATTCGGTGTAAAATCAAATGCAGGCTTGTTTACTTTCTCGGTATGCCTGTAAACTGCGGCAAGACTCGGCAAATAGCCGCTTTGCTCGCGTTTCAGATTCAGGTTGCCAAGTTTCTCCTGGGTAGTCAGAATCTGAAAGTCAATATTTCGCCCTATATCAAAACTGGCAGAAGCCACACTCTCAAGATTGGAAAAAGCTGCTAGCTCTTCAATATCCTCAGTGAGATCAATTTCCGTCTCAAAGGGCATCCCTATCTGAAATTTTAACAGATTTTTTGCCGATACGATCTGACGGTTCATTGAATTAACTGTATTTGTAAGATTCAGGCTGGTCATTTCCAACTGGTCAACATCGGTATTTTCAATCATCCCCTGCTTGTACATTTCCCGCATTTCCTCAAGAGTAACATTCAGGTTTCCGAGAGATTTTGCCAGTTTATTATGGGTTTGTTCGAGCATTAAAACCAGGCTGTAGGTATTGGCCACCGATTCTTTAAGATCGTTCACCGTTTTTTGCTGACTCTGGTCTGCCATCTGGTAAAAAACCTTCGAAGCCTGAAGCCCTACCAGGTATTCCCCGCTGAACACTAGCTGGGTAAGTGTTATATCGAGTGTGGTGTTATTTTTTACCCCAAGTGGAATCGGTTCTGAAGGATTAAATCCCATATAAACACTTTCATTTAGAATATCTCCTGCGGTTAAGGGCGTGCCCGCCGGTAAATCTGTTGTAAGAAAGGTTGATCCGCCCAGACTAAGTTCAGGAACCTTAAACAAATGCTGGTAATTGGCCTGAGCATTTAATTGCGGAAGCCCAATGGCGGTGGTTTCCCATATCTTCTTTTTAGCCAGTTCAAGATCAATGGCCGAGTTTTTGGCGCTCGTACTGTTCAGGATTGCATATTCCTGGGCCTGCTTCAGACTCATGGTATTTGTTCCGGATTTCTTCTCCTGTGCAAACAGCGAACCCTGAATCAAAACAACTGACAGCAAAGTAATTACAGTTTTTAAGAGTGATAATTTCATAGAATTATTGCGTAATTTGTTGATTGATTTGTTTTTCGTAATAAGTAAGTCCAACCGCATTGGCAATGCCGCGGATATGATTGTCGAACATCACCTGAAATACCTTTTCAAAAGTAAAATCAACCGATGAAAGAAACTCCGGGTCATGCAAATCGATCAGTTTCTGAACATAAAGCTTGGCAACGAGATCTGCATCAAGATCACCCCTGTAGATGCCTTCGGAAACACCCTGTTCCAGATTCTCTTTAATTTTTCTGTAAACATGGTCGCGCTTGGCATTTACAAATGTGCGGTATAATGCAGGGTAGAATTTTTCAAGGTCAAAAGCAATGGCCGGATTCATCTCTTTAATTTCCTGGCTCACCTTAACACTCACCTCCAGAAGGATATCAATCGCGTTTCGGTTTGCCGGGTTTTCTGTTACACACGCATTACTGCTGGTAACAAAATGTGTAAGCATTTTTTCGACCAGATCATTTTTATTCTCAACGTATTGATAAAGGGTTTTCTTCGACATTCCCATCTCATGTGCTATGTCGTCCATTGAAATGCTCCTGATTCCGTATTTGCGGAACAATACACTGGTTGCTTTTAAGATTTGAGCCATTTTATCATCCATTGGCAATTTTTTTTGCAAAGGTAATCATTTTGGAAACAATTTACCCTCTAAACGTTTCTGCGTATAAATTGTTTAATCGTGTAGAATGAAAAGTACAATTTATCTAACCGCTGCAAAAGTAGGTTCCTGATTCTGGCCCGGAAATAATTTATCGGTCAAACAAGAAAATAGAAGGATGAAAGGGGGTAATTGACCGATGAACCGTTGCGATGAAATGAACCAGTAAGGAAAGAAGTTAAGACGACTCCATGAAAGGAAAAACATAAAAAAAGCTGCCAAACCTTGCGATTGGCAGCTTTCAGTAGTTTTTACCTCTCTATTTCATCTCAAAACTTGATTGCCCGATTTCGTAATCATCAGAATAGACCGATACTACATAAACACCGGGTGGTAAATCTTCTTTTGTTGACCTGTTAATCCAGTACAGACAAAGATCGATGGATTGATTCTGGTAATTCACGGTTTCTTTTATCGAGTACTGAAGAATTTCGCCCTTATAGCTGAATGAATATTCATCACCTTTGCCTCGGGCAAGTATGGTCTTGTCAGGACGGGCAATCCGTACATAAACATCTTTACGGCCGGCTGAAAGCAAAGAATTTTCACTCAGGGTAAAGCATACCTTAATCTTTTCAACCCGTTTGGCTTTATCGGTTGCCCGCTCTTTGTCACCTGAGCCGCGTACACCCAAACCGGTGATCTTATATGCTTTTAAAACTGCGGCCGAACTCACTTTTTCCGTGAGAGCCTCCTTGTCTTTCTGAAGCGAAGTGCTCTTTTGTTGTTCTTTCTGATAACTCGACCTGATCTGCTCGTTTTCTTCCTTCAGTTCACGGTTAACCGTATAAAGAGAATCCATTTGCTTCAAATAACCCTGCGAAATGCTCCTTAGTTTGTCGAGTTTTTTCTTAACCTTATAGAACTCATATTGGGTATCCAACAACTTCCTGATTTCAACTGCATCGGCTTGAATAATGCTGTCTTTCCCGGCAAGGGAATCGGAGAGAGAGCCATATTCGAGTTTTATACTGTTATGTTCAGTGATTAATGAATCCAGTTCGTGTTGTAATTCAACCCTCTGCAATTCCTTCTCCTCCAGCATATTTCCAAGCCGCGAACGGGTGGATAAATACAGCCAGGCAAGCAGGGCAAGCGCTGCAATAAGAACGACCACGACAATTATCAAAGTATTATTTCGTCTCTTGTTTTCGCCGTTTCCGGGATAACTGCTTAAATTTTCCATTATAGTTCTTATTAAATTACAGACTTGTTTCACACTGAATCATCAAATTAAAAGCAAGAACGCTGATTCAGATGCAAAATTATTGTAATTTCAGGATATTATACGAAATTTTACTCAGGGTGAGGGATTTAGTTCTGAAATCGCTCAATTTGGGGGTTATTTATTGGTTAACTGCGCATAAATACCGGACTTATCACAAAAATCAGGGCATGACCTACAAGCCATGCCCCTTAGTTTTAAATCAACTTCCTGAAACAACTGCTGGTTCCGACACTCAATCGGATTTCTACCCGCCTGACCGACCTAACTCATTATAAAGTAAGTTTAATTTGGTCAGTCGGGCAGGCTTTTTACTTTTTACTTTAAACTTGAAGTATCAATGTCCGCTTCCTTCCGGTGCTTTAAATTTTCCATCGGTTTTTTCAATCACCATGCGGTAATAAGATTCATCGTAACCTGGCTGACTAACCTTGGGATTCTGTTTGTCGCCATCTTTTACCTTTACGTTTCCATCAAGGAATTTGGTAAACAGATGTCCGTACAATTCTTTCCAGCGCATAACGGTGCTGTTCCCCTGGTTTACCGAGTATTCCGTAAGAAACTGACGTGCTTTGTCAGGATTGGATTTGTAAAGTTCGGCAGCGGCCTTGTCAACAACCGGTGTGTAGGAAACGAACTTGTTTTCTAACGCTGACTGCACCTTTTTAATATCCACGATCATATCTTTATACCTGGTATAGGCAAGATTGGAAACCTGATTGAATACCCAGAAAGCTGAATTATCGGAAAACTCCATCATACGGCCGTTACCAACAGCAAAAGTTTCGGGTACAGCAGTTATTCCGCAATACATTGGCACGTAAACGGTGCTGTAGGTGTCATCAACACCAAACCAGTGAATGCCGCCAATGGGATCGGGCAACCAGCCGCGCGATTGGGCTACAAATGAAAATCCGGTTTGTTGGGTCGATATTGCCCTTTCGTTGAAAAACGATTCTCCGTCAACCTCCCAGGTCATTGGCCTCCAGCGAACGATCGACTGGTAAGGTCCGGCCCCGATGTCTTTGGTCATATCCATCTCCGTTCCCTGGTAATAATCGCGCATCATATCCATCACGTCCTGAACACTGAGTTTACGGTCAGGTTTTACCCACAATGGCATCCGGTTCTTCAGGTCGTTGCCTTTCGCATACTCCACATATTTGTCCATTCCGCTGCCAACCCTGTTAAAACCAGCCCAAACCCTGGCTTCACAAAAACGGGCGCCACCAAAATCAACAGGTGCATAAGTGTCAGAGAAACTGAAATCTTTGTCTTCACCGGAAAAGTATTTCATTTCACGGGCAAAACTGATTACATCAGGAGCGTAAATGCAATTCTCCGGATCGGTAAGCGGGAAAGTAGTGATGCGGGCCTGGTTGGCGTGTCCTGAGATGTAGCCATCCGGAATACGCATGGCAACCCAAACAGCGCCCTTGTTGTAAACGGTTTTATTCTTGCCTTTTTTATCCTTAACAATCTGTGGCGAACCTTTCCCGATCATTTCCAGTATCCAAACCTCATTTGCATCCGAGATTGAAAACGATTCACCCGAACTGTAATATCCGTATTCTGCAACCAGTTCACCCATAATGCGGATGGCTTCCCGGGCTGTTTTAGCGCGCTGAAGTGTGATATACATCAGGCTTCCATAGTCAATGATGCCGGTGGTATCAACAAGTTCACCCTTACCTCCATAAGTTGTTTCACCGATGGCGACCTGGTGTTCATTCATGTTCCCTACAACAGAGTAGGTATGCCTTACCTGTTTAATCTTCCCGAGATATTTTCCGGTATCCCATTCGTACACATCCAACATTGTCCCTTCCGGATAGTCGGCAGCAGGCCTGAAATACAATTCACCGTATAAAACATGCGAATCGGCAGAATAGGTTATCATGGTTGAACCGTCAGTGGTAGCACCTTTTGAGATGATGAAATTTGTACAGGCCAGAGCGGTTGTGAGGCTTAAGAAGCCTGCAATTGCCAGAGCAGTTAAGTTTTTATTGATTTGCATAGTAATGAATTTAAAATTTGCTTGATTATCACGATTGTAAAAAGTTTCAGATAAAAAAGGCTCTCTTAAATATAAGCGGAGAGCACTCATGTTTGGGCAGCCAAAATACAAAAAAGCGCTGAACCTGAAACAATCAGAATGAAACTGGTTGAAATTATTAAAACCTTGAAAAATTCCATCAGGTTAATATAGCATTCCCGGTTATTTTTCGGCTGAACAATTGCCAATCCCGATTGTTTCTTAAATTTGTCGAAAATTACAACCTACATTATTTTATTATGACCGAAACACTTACCGGTAAAATATCACAGATTATCGGACCCGTAGTCGATGTTGCCTTTGGACAAGATGGCAAGCTCCCGGATATTTTTGATGCTCTTGAAGTAACAAATGGTGACGGGCTGGTGATTGTGCTCGAATGCCAGCAGGATATCGGGGAAAACACCGTACGTACCATTGCCATGGATTCTACCGATGGCCTCAGCAGAGGTTTGCCCGTTATTGCCACAGGTAAAAGGATTTCGATGCCGGTTGGTGAAGATGTAAAAGGACGCCTTTTCAATGTAATCGGGAACCCGATCGATGGCCTTGGCCCCGTTTCACGAGAGCATAGTTACGAGATCCACCGCGATGCGCCAAAGTTTGAGAATCTTACAACTCAGAAAGAGATTCTTTACACAGGCATTAAAGTTATTGATTTGATTGAGCCTTATGCCAAAGGTGGAAAAATCGGTTTGTTTGGTGGTGCTGGTGTTGGCAAAACTGTTATCATCATGGAGCTGATTAACAACATTGCTAAAAGATATTCAGGCTTATCCGTTTTTTCGGGCGTTGGAGAACGCACCCGTGAAGGCAATGACCTGTTGCGCGAAATGATTGAATCGGGTGTTATCCGCTATGGTGATGCGTTCATTCATGAAATGGAAAAGGGCAATTGGGACCTCGAAAAAGTTGACAGGGCCGAGTTGGCCAAATCGCAGGCAACGCTGGTGTTCGGCCAGATGAACGAACCTCCCGGAGCGCGCGCCCGCGTAGCTCTTTCGGGTCTGACCATGGCCGAGTATTTCCGTGATGGGGACGAGAAAAGCGGTGGCCGCGATATCCTGTTCTTCGTTGACAATATTTTCCGGTTTACACAAGCCGGGTCTGAAGTATCTGCCTTGCTTGGTCGTATGCCCTCAGCCGTGGGATACCAGCCAACCCTGGCTTCCGAAATGGGAATTATGCAGGAACGCATTACTTCAACCAAACGCGGTTCAATTACTTCGGTTCAGGCTGTTTATGTTCCTGCCGATGACCTTACCGACCCGGCTCCTGCAACCACCTTTGTCCATCTGGATGCCACGACCGTTTTGAGCCGTAAAATTGCTGAATTGGGGATTTATCCCGCTGTTGACCCGCTTGATTCAACCTCCAGGATTCTTTCACCGGATGTTGTGGGCGAGGAGCACTACAATACCGCTCAAAGGGTAAAAGAAATTCTGCAGCGCTACAAAGAACTTCAGGACATCATTGCCATTCTCGGAATGGATGAATTATCCGACGAGGATAAACTTGTTGTATCCCGCGCCCGCCGTGTTCAGAGGTTCCTTTCGCAACCATTCCATGTAGCAACCCAGTTTACCGGCATCCCGGGGACTTTTGTTGCAATCGAAGACACGATTAAGGGTTTTCGCATGATCCTCGACGGCGAAATGGACGAATATCCGGAAGCGGCTTTTAACCTGGTCGGAACCATTGAAGAAGCCATGGAAAAAGGCAAAAAAATCATGGAAGGTAAATAAACCCGGACAACCTGCTAAAACTATTCGATATGAATCTGGAAATAATAACACCTGAGAAAACCATTTTCAACGGAGAGGTGAAGCTGGTTCAATTGCCCGGATCATCAGGATCGTTTGAAATCCTTGACCATCATGCCCCCATGATTGCTTCATTGAAAAAGGGAAAGATAAAGATCATTGAAAATGACAAAAACACCCTTTTCATCGAAATCGAGGGTGGCACACTGAAAGTTCAGGATAACAAGGTGTTGATACTAGCGAATTGAAATTTGATTTTACAGAATAAAAAAAACCGGCAGTGTTCACTGTCGGTTTTTTTGTGGTATCGGCCGGGATCGAACCAGCGACACATGGATTTTCAGTCCATTGCTCTACCGACTGAGCTACGATACCTCTTAAGCGGCTGCAAAGTTAAGTAAGAAAAATCCATTTTAACAAATATTTTAATAATTATTCTCAATCGTCGCTGAAAATCAGGTATTTTTGCATTCCCATAGATCATTTGTGAGGCTTCAGTCCTGTTTGAAAATGCAAAAACAACCCCATTACGCATGAATCCTGATCAGGAGCCTTATAAACTTGTTATTGACCTTGGCAATTCAAGGGCTAAAGTTGCAGTTTATTTGCACGATGAACTGACTGTCGTCCACACTATTGATGACCCGACCCCGGAAAAGGTTTATCAACTGGGCCTTCATAAACTTCCCATTGCTGCAGGGATTATCTGTTCAGTGGCTGATAATCCTGCCCTTTACACAGCCCTGTTCCTGGAATTAACCTGGATTATTCTGGATAACCAGACCCCATTGCCCATAAAAAACAATTACCAGACTCCCGAAACCCTCGGAAAGGACAGACTTGCAGCAGTAACAGGCGCTTATCAGCTTTATCCGGGTCAGAATGTTTTGGTCATTGACGCTGGGACTGCAGTTACTTATGATTTTATAAACCACAAAGGGGAATATGCCGGTGGCAGTATTTCTCCCGGACTTACCATGCGCTTCAGGGCTTTGCATACTTTTACCACCCGGCTGCCGTTATTGCAGGCAGAGGAGATCAGTTACCTCACCGGGTGCAATACCCGTGAATCGATTCTGTCGGGCGTAATGAATGGATTACGTATTGAAATTGATGGGATAATTGACCAATACAGCATTTTGTGGCCTTCATTTCAGGTTATTCTCACAGGAGGGGATGCCAAATATTTTGAAAAAATCCTGAAAAATAGCATCTTTGCATCCCCAAATCTGGTAATTACCGGTTTAAAACTAATACTCGACTACAATCTTGAAACGTAAAAACATCTTAACGAAACTACTGGTAGTTCTGGCATTCTGTTCATTCTGCAGTCAGCTTTCCGCACAAAGCCGGATCAGCTCGCCTTATTCCAGATTTGGCATCGGTGATCTGCTCACCAACAACGGCGTTTACACAATGGCTATGGGGGGTATTTCTTACGGCGTATATTCCCCCTATTTTGTGAACACATCCAATCCTGCTTCTTATGCAGCGTTTGATTCACTTTCGTTTATTTTCGATGTGGGCATTCACACCAGACAGTCTAACCTTATTACTCAGGAAGTATCGCAAAAGGCAAACTATACATCACTGGGCAACCTGCTTTTCGGGTTTCCGGTAACACGGTGGTGGAAAAGCAGTTTTGGCCTCCAGCCTTACAGCATGGTAGGCTACAAAATGCTGGACACTAAAATAGATGAAAATGCCGGTAAAACCAATTTCCTATACGAGGGCAATGGTGGCATAAATCAGTTTTATCTGGGCAACAGCTTCGCAGTCACAAAAAATTTAAGCGTGGGGTTTAACCTCTCTTACCTGTTTGGCACAATCAACCGATCCAGTGCCGATGAATTCCCTGATTCATTATTTAAGTTGAACTACAAAGTTCAAACTGCTGCCCAGATCCGTGATGTTTATATGAATTATGGGCTATTTTATCACAAGCAACTCAAAAGCGGAATGCAATACAATGCCGGTCTCGCATTCAGTAACAACCAGAATATCAGCGTTTCTGAAAGCAGGCTTGGGTATTCGTATTTCAAAAGCAGTACGGGTGTTGATCTTGTGAGGGATACCATTCTCAATGACGCAGTGGTCAAAGGCAATATTCTGTTGCCAACCAACCTTGGTTTCGGATTTTCGCTCGGCAAAACCGACAAATGGCTTGCCGGGGCCGATATTCAATGGCAGCAATGGGAAAAATATTCTTATTTCGGAATCTCCGACTCGTTAAAAAATAATTTAAGAATTTCTTTAGGCGG
>JBBQIQ010000048.1:0-25085 GCA_038325075.1 Bacteroidales bacterium
ATTAAACGTTATATTGTGTTTGAACAGTCTTCTGCCACCAGTATCGAAATTAAAGATTCGGCCCGAATCAATTTTTGCATCCCTGTATTCATTGTTGAAGTCAAGGGTCAGCAGGATTTCATCACCAAGATCGATCATGGAATTGGCAACGCGCATAACGTACCTAACATCAAAACAGGATGTTATTGAATCCATTGGTGTTGTTGTAATTTCTTCTACAGTAAAATTATTGTTTACCCCTTTAACGAAATAATCAAGCAGATCCTCTTTTTTATCTGACCTGGTATGATTCAGAAAATACTGAAACATCGACTTCGATTCACCCTTTATCTGCATATGGCCATTCACGATCAGTTGATTGCCTTCAGCCTTAATGGTGCTCTTCACACTGTAGAGATTGTCAGAAAACTTAACAGCAGGAATCCGATGCGACTCCCAGGCTTCACCGTTGCTGATCATACACTGTTTACCCTGAATATGCTCAGGTATCACATACAGCGGGGTATAAGTTGCTGTAGGATCAAGATATCTGAACCCCTCTTCAAACTTTACAGCACAGATCATGTGGTTGTGGATTACCAGTGAAGCGATTCCTTCGGGATAGCACAAATTGCCCGAATAAACCCAGGTCAGCCTGGCATCATAACCAAGGTAACGAAGCATGCTTTTCAGCAGATTCGACATCCCTTTGCAATCGCCGTATTTATTTTTGAATACCTTGTCAGGATTTTCCGGAACGTAGGCTGCGGTCCCGTTCTCAAAGGTGATGTACCTGATTTTATCCTGTATCCAGTGGTAAACAGAAGCTATTCTTTCATCATCGGTTACAGCCTTTTCGGTCAGTCGTCCGGCCAAAGCCTTTAGTTCGGGGCCAATTGCATCCTCTACAACCAGCGAGTGATACCATTTATACAGGTCGTGCTGACTTTCAAGAACGGTTACTTTGTTGTCATAGTACATGTAGCTTTTGACCAGTATAAGCAAGTAGGGCGAGGAACAGGCATAACCGGGCGAATTATCAAGTTTCAGTACCGATGGCACATTGCTGATTGTGTATTCCACAATTCTGACATCCTTTTCATTGGTGCTCTCTGACTTGACAATCGCAAAACCATTGAAATTCATTTCCACGATATCCAGGTCAATACCGGCCGGGATTTCAAGCCTTACTTTCCTGTTTTTAACAGCCTGAATCTTGCTTAGTGGTATCAAATTAAAATACTTCAGATCGGTATAATTACGGGTAGTAGTTACAGTAAGAAATTCACCCTTGTTTTTGAATCGCAGCCTGAACTCACACAACTTTGCGTCGTGGTAAAAAATACCATCGCGCTCGTAGTCGCCGCAACGCTGGTCAGAATAGGCATTGAACTGACCGGTTCCTGTTACCTTCTGTCTCGAGATGGATGAGTAGATTTCATAAAAATGTACATCAACGGTTTCAACCGATGGTCTAAGTGCAACAAAACGATCTGATGTTTCTTCAATCACCGAATATGGATTACCGGCTGTCCCTTTGGAAAAAACGAAAGTTGATTCCGACAATTCTACAGCCACAACTTCCTCCGGAAAAGTACTTTTCAAATCCTGAACAGTCTCATCAGCTTGTCCGGCATTGGCGTAAAAACAGATAAATAATAATATTCCGGATAATAAACTCTGCATAATTCATTTTGGATTAATATTTACGTCTTGTTTTTTAATCCGACTTATTGATGTATAAATCCGGAAGTTTCTATTTAATAAACTGATGCTATTGGTGAATGAACTCTGATTCTGTAGCTGTTTATGCTGCGATTATTCAAATATTACAGACAAATGTATCGGAAATATTATTCGATGTATTATCAGACTCATTTTCATGCAGATTTTTAGAATCATTCTATATTAGAACCTACAAATGGTTCGTTGTAGCTATTTGGAACATTTTCGTTTCCGTCTATATTTTGAATCCGTAAAAATTTTTTCATGAATATGGGTAGCTATGACCGGATATTGTCTCTTCCCGGCTACTGATTACCGATTACAGGTCCCATCCCCTATCCTTCTTCCCCCCAAAACATTATATTTGCATTTAAATCCGCTCCCGATGAAGACCTTCACCCCTCCTGATGATTGCTCATTCAGCCATATAGATGCGCCCTGTTTCCGCAATCTGCTACCGGAGGAAATAGAACTTGCCCGTAACAGCAAGACCAGGGTTGTTTTCCGGAAAGGTGAAAACCTGACCAAACAAGGTGCTTTCGCTTCGAGTGTGCTTTTTGTTATGGACGGCCTGGCCAAGCAATACGTGGAAGGCGATGCCACCCGCAACTTCAACCTCCGGTTGATTAAAAGCGGGGAATTCGTTGGACTTTCCGTTGCATTTAACAATCATACCTACAATTATTCAGTTGTCGCTTTGCGCGAAACTACTGCCTGCCTGATTGAAAAAGAGGCTGTTACAAGCCTTATAAAAGGGAATGGAAACTTCGCTTACAACATCATTAACCGCTACTGCGAACAGGACAGCAAGTTGTATGTTTCAATTCACGACCTGATGTACAAGCAGATGAACGGACGATTGGCCGGGGCACTGCTATATTTATGGAAAGAACAGGTTGGCGACGATGTTTTCCCATTTCTCAGCCGCAAAGACATCGCCGATTTCGCAGGACTATCAACCGAAAGCACCGTAAAACTGCTGAAAACGTTTGAGAAAGAAGGCCTGATCCGGCTGGAAGACAAAAACATCCTGCTGCTTGATATTCCCAATCTGGAGCAGATCAACCTGAGGGGGTAAGAGAGGAATTTCTAACCTGCCCGACTGACCAATACAATATTATTCATAAGCACGCATCAGTCGGTCAGGCGGGTTTCTAATTTCTAATTTCTAATTTCCAATTTCCAATTTCTCTTATGTAACTCACGGTTAGATTTAGGTTGAGGTTGAGGTTGAGCCTGATGTAAATTTTAAGTTGTACAATCATGCATAGGAGATGCTTAACCTTAACCTTAGCCTTAACCTTTTCAAGGCTTCAAAAAGAAAGTTATTCTCATTCGGGCTATAAAAACCTCTTATTGAGGGACTAATATCCAATTTCCAATATCTGACAAATATCCAATCTGTTTCATGGGGTAGCTTTGGAGGTTAAATAGGTCTATATTTTCTATCTAAAACTTACCTCCTACTTCGACCCTCATTCAACTTACTTATATACAGCGGTTTGAGATCTATGATTCCCGGTTTCTTTGCCAACCTGTCTGCCGCAGGCAAGCTGCCATCTGAATTCTGAATCTTACTTTTTATTTTTTTTTGCCTACTGCCAACCGCCTATTGCCATCTGCCAATTCCCAACTGCAAACCAGGCACTGCCCACTGTTCACTGCCCACAACCAACTGACCACTGCCAACCTACCTGCCGCAGGCAAGCTGCCAACTTATTTTGGATTCTTTTACTTTTCTTTAGACTTGGAGCTTTAAACTTTAAGCTTGGAACTTCCTACAGGTGTTTTCTATAGTACTGAAATACAGTAGGAAAGAGTGTTAGAATAGAAATCAAGGCTCCGGTCAGGGCGAAAACCGGTTGAAGAAGTGATGAAAATCCCAGCATAATAATCTGAACGTTTATCCAGATAATGAGGATAAAGCCATAATAGAGCGAGAAAGTCCAGCACCAGTGTTGTTTGTGGTAAAGATTAATCCATTCAGGCCATTCCCAGGGCGGTTTGATAAAAAGCCCCCAGGCTATCAGGAGAGGAAGAATTCCGTTGAAGAAAAGAAGGATAATACCTGGGATCAGAAATGTATTAAAAGGGCTGTCTGCAAGGATTCCGGTACTCATCTGCATCTTACTGCCATCAGGAGCCGAGATCAGCGAATAACCTCCATATATACCTCCAATACCGGTAAAAATCAATAGTAACGCAAGAAATAGCACGGGTAGTGGCATTTTGTGGCCATTATTGGTCATAATGATTATTTTATACTTTTACAGATCGTTCGGTGAACTGTTAGGTTAGTTTCAGTCTAATTTCCTGCAATTTATTCATTTCTTCCGGTTTTCCGGTTTCTTTTTTAGTAATCTATCAATAAACCAGCATGCCAACCGCTCTTTTAATCCGGCAAATTATCATTGAAAATTAATCCCCTGCCGGTTATTCGTGAATTTCGTAAGCAGGGTTTTACGCAACTTTCTGTAAGTTTCCACATTTCGGGTTGCTCTTTCCTCAACTTTAGCCGTAATAGCCTGAAGCGCTTTTAAGCGGTCTTCTTTCAACATGGCTTGAAATGTATCTGTTTCCAATCCCATTTCACTATAAAAACTCTCTTCCAGCGCAGCCTGTTCTGCCTTCACAATTTTGAACCCTTCCTGCCAGTTGAGGTAAAGCAGATTATCCACCTCATCGTAAGTCCATTTGGCACTGGCATCGTCGAACTGGTCAGGATCGAAGATAGCATAAGATTCAGGCATTTGCTGCACTCCGCAATAAACCGGTAGATATGGCCCGACGGCCTGGTTGTCGAGGTAAACCCAGTAAACTCCGCCAATTTCGTTGGGCAGCCATGACCGCAATTGGGCAACCATGCCATAGCCGCCACGGGCTACATTGCGCCGCCATGTTATGCCAAGCAGTTCGCGAAGGTTACGTGTAGGAAATGGAGTTGCCATATTGCTGTACTTCATGCCGCCCTTGCCGTCAGGGATAAAATAAGCCGGATGTTTCGACATATCGTAAATAGTTCCGTCAAAAGTTGATCGCTGCATGGCCATTACATCCTGAACACTGATTTTTTCAGCAGGGATGCAGGAAAAAGGATACAGGCTCAGTGGCTCAACATACTGGATATATGGGTTTTGTGTATCGAAAGGCGACTTCAGGGCACGGTCGGGCATGTCTTTGATACCGGGTGCGTATTTACTATAGAACATCCACAAACGTGAAGTAGCCCATTCGCGCGGAAGCGGGGAATAGACATCCTGCCATACAAATGGTTTGCCTGAAGCCGGATCGTACCAACCGCGCTCAATACCTGCACTCATATAATTGGAGGATGCCATGAAGTTTGCCTTGTCTTTAATGTTTATCTCCTTGATAATGCTCCAGTTGGCAATGATTGTGGCGTGGTCGTCCGGAAGACGTTGGGCTGCCCAGATGGCACCGGGTTTGCCTTTGCCTGGTTCCCAGCCCGGACCGACACTGAAAACCTCCAGGATCCACACTTCGTTTGGATCGGCAATGGCCAATATTTCTGACTCATCCACGCAGGACGGCAGGAATCCATAAGTGTCAAGGAGTTTTGTGATCAGCTCAAGCGCTTCACGGGCTGTTTTGCAGCGTTCCAGGGCAAAAATCTGTGCCTGCTCAATGGTGATGATCTGTTTGCTCTCTTCGCGCTTGATTTTTAATTCCTCGCGCTGGCTCATGGTGCTTTCGCCGATGGCCAACTGAAATTCATTGATGTGCGAATAAGCCGAACGGATATAGGTATAGGTCTGTTCCACCTGCGGAATGTAACCGATGATTTTTCCCATACTGTCCAATGGCTGCCTCACATCCTGCAAGCCCCAGTAAACCGGCGCCAAAGACCCTTTGGAAAATTTACGGCCTTGCATTACTTTAAACCTGGAGTTATCGCCACAATCGGTGTGTGAAACAATCACAGAGCCGTCATTACTGGCTTTTTTGCCAACGGCGATGATTGTGCAACTGCTTGCTTGCTTTGCCAGGTATATTGCCAGAATAGAGAGGAATAAGATGAAGATTGGTTTTTTCATACTCGTTGATTTCTTGAAGGTTGTCTTGAAAATTTTATTTGGCATTCGCGGTTCATACGGTTCACTTATAATTTGTCAGAAGCTTCCCCTTCCGGCCTATTCTTGAAAATCTGAATTGAGTTTTGAAAAACAATAATAATCATTCTTTCCCAACAAATTGTCGGCTTAGGCTGGAAAATTCAATCCTGCAAACCGGCAATGTCAAAAATGGATTAAATATAATCCAATGTCGTTTAGTTAAGAACATTGGAAGCTGAAATGTTTTAAACGCAAAGTGCGCTATATGTAAGCCATGCCTGTCAGATAGTAACTTGATTCGTCAATTTTTTCGGCTGTCATATAGCTTTCGTACCAATTGGGTAATGGCAATATTTCAACCAGGTTTAAGGCATTATCCAATTTCAGGATTTGTGTAGCACAACTATTACCAGTGTATGCCTCAAAGCCATCAACAAATGCCTTATATCAAGCCCCTTGCGGTAATACTCCAGTGCTTTGGTATTGTTCTCCAGATTGAAAAAGGTAGTGCCAATGGTAACATAGGTGCTGGAATACCTGCTCAGGATAGATCTGGATTCAGGCGCTCCGGCCGCTTCAGCATCAAGAAGATTAAGAATTTTTAAATAATATTCCAGTGAAATAGAATAATTCCCGCTGCCTGAAAACAGCATTGCAAACTGCCCGTAGATTGCAGGAAGGTGTTTGTTATATCCCTTTTTAGCTGAGAGGTCGAGTGCCATGTTCAGATAAAACAAAACAGAATCAGGGCTGCTTTTCAGTATATATAATTCATTGGCAATCTGACCATAGCGGTGTCGCTTTTAACTCTTGCAAGTTCAGTTTTCAAACTATCAATTTTGCTGATCGCAGAAAGATCATTGCTTGAGAGCATCACCAGCACGAAAATGATGAAAGGCAATTTCAATGTCCCATGCACGTATTTACAGAAAGGGACCAAGGTGAAGTTCATCAAAAGTAAATATCTGTTTAAACAAAGTTAGACAATTATCTTAATTGCTGAATTTACTACCTGCATTCCCCGGTGTTTATCCGGAATGAAAAATCAAATTGCCAGCAAATTACCTGACAATCATGTAAAGGTTTTTCTAACTTTGATCCAATTAATTCACGATTCATATCTGCTTTAAAACAATTTAATCCATTCAAAACAGCCGCATGAAACCTCAGGAGCTTTTCACCGATCTGCAGAATTATTGCCAGACAAACGCCAACCCCGAACTTGTAAAGAAGTACTCCCGTTACTTCAAGGAAGGCATTTACGATGCCTGGGGACTGAGCCAGGCTTTGATGGACGCAAAGAAGGCTGAGTTGAAAAAATCAGCGGAAATTACGGTTGACCTTGTATTTGAAACCGCTCCCCTGTTGATGAAAAGTGGTAAGTATGAAGAAACCTCTTTCGCGCTGATTCTAATCACCATCGTGAAGGACAATCTGGTCAAATCAGATTTTAAAAGGCTTGAAAGCTGGTTTGAAACCGGTATTGTCAACTGGGCCCATGCCGATTACTTCGGGATGTTCTTTTTACCTGAACTTATAAAACAGGGCCTCGTGGATAAAGATGATTTTTCCGGCTGGATAACCTCTCCATACAAATTTCAACGCCGGTGTGTACCTGTTACTTTCATCAAGTTGCTTAAAACCGGCATTGCTTTCAAGGAGTTGTTCACCTTTCTTGAGCCACTCATGAGCGATCCTGAACGTGAGGTTCACCAGGGAATGGGCTGGTTTCTGCGTGAAGCCTGGAAAATAAAACCGGAAGAAACAGAAGCCTTCCTGGTGAAATGGAAAAATACCGCACCCCGGTTGATTTTGCAGTATGCCTGTGAGAAAATGAAACCGGAAGAGAAACTGAAGTTTAGAAAAGTAAAGTAAAAAGTCAGCACTGCGACCCCAGCTTAATTGAGAATAGTTTAGGGACACGACATGTCGTGTCCCTACAAAAAATGCTGTGTGCCGTTTAACATTTCGTGTCACTACACCCATGCTCCACGCTCCATGCCCTGTGCTCTAAACTCTGCGCCCTCCCGACGAAAAGACGGGATTCCGCGGAGTTTATCCTGAGGAACGATGGGCTCCATGTGCTCTGTACCTCTATGCTCCATGCCCTATGCTCTTCGCCCTGAGCCACTACACTTCATCCCCATAATCCGACACTCCGGTAACTAAAATTTTATTTCGTACCTGGCCTGACGCACCTTTGTTGCATCAAAGCCAACAACCATGAAAACCTATATCTCTGTCCTGTTCGTTCTTTTAATTTTCAGTGCGGCGGCGCAAACAACCATAAGTGGTCTGGTTAAAGCCGGGAAAGACGGCACCCTCCCGGGTGCGAATGTCTATCTGAAAGGAACTTACGATGGAACTTCAACAGATACCGAAGGCCGGTTTAGTTTTAAAACCCAAAAATCAGGGACATTCACCCTTGCGGTTGAGTTTCTTGGATACGAGCCGTTTATGAAAGAATTGGTTCTCAACGGAACAAATATTCAACTAACCATATTGTTAAAAGAAACCTTTAATAAACTTGATGCAGTAACCATCACCGCCGGCACATTCGAAGCCAGCGATAAAAAACAGGCCAATACCATTAGTTCACTCGATATGATCACCACGGCAGGGGCGGCCGGAGATGTGTTTGGTGCTTTGCAGACTTTACCGGGAACCACCACCAATGGCGAATCGGGACGATTGTTTGTAAAAGGCGGCGATAGCGATGAGTCGCAAACATACATCGATGGAGCGATTGTACATACGCCCTACAATTCCACAGCACCAAACACCGCGACCCGAGGCCGTTTCAATCCGTTCATGTTTAAAGGCACAATCTTCAGCACCGGTGGCTATTCTGCCGAATACGGTCAGGCATTATCAAGCGTTCTTTTATTGAATACCAACGATATGCCTGAA
Organism: Bacteroidales bacterium; assembly: GCA_038325075.1. GTDB lineage: Bacteria > Bacteroidota > Bacteroidia > Bacteroidales > Lentimicrobiaceae > Lentimicrobium. The sequence continues at coordinate 8,688 of JBBQIQ010000048.1, forward strand.
CAGGATCAGCTCGACCTGTCATTTCTTACGATTGGGCCAGAAATTGCCGCCACGAAACTGTGGAAAACCGGCGCTGTTACCGCCACCCTGACCTACAGCAATCTTGGGCCTTATATGAAACTGGCTCCCCAGAATTACGACTGGGAACATGCCCCTGAATCGAAATCAGGGGCCATCAGCATCCGTCAGAAAACAGGCAAAACCGGTATGCTCAAGATATACAGCAGTTACGATGACGGCAAATTTACACTCGGTCAATTAGATCTTGACCAGGATAAAATGATCGATTATGGCCTGAAAAACAAAAACTTTTTCATTAATACCTCACTGAGGACTAATCTGGGTGAAAACTGGACCCTAACCACTTCAACCTCATTTACAAACGACCGGGATAATGTTCAATTTGATGGTAATCAATTTACCAAATCACTGAATGGGTTTCATCTGAAACAGGTGGCTTCACATGAGTTGGGCAAAAAAGTGACCATCAGAGGAGGCGCCGAATGGTTCTCCCGTTCGCTGGAGCAAACATATCAGATCCCGGTCGATACTTTTATAAATCAGTACGATAACAGCACATTTGCAGCATTTACAGAAGCTGAATTGTATGCCTCAAAACGGTTTGTAACCCGTGTAGGAGCCCGGATCGAACATTCTGACTATTTGAACCGGACAAATTTGACGCCCCGGTTGACAGCAGCGTATAAAATAAATGAAAACAGCCAGTTTTCGATGGCTTACGGATGGTTTTACCAGAACCCATCCGACGACTACCTCATTTATACCAATCAACTTGATTACGAGAGGGCCGACCACTATACGCTCAGTTTCCAGTCATCTCATAACAGCAGAACCTTACGTGCGGAAATTTATTACAAGGATTACCGCAACCTGACCAAACAACTGCCCGGTGCGATTTATCTGCCTGAAAACTACAACAACAGCGGCAGTGGTTTTGCCAGAGGGCTCGATCTTTTCTGGCGCGATAAAAAGAGTATTAAATACGGTGATTACTGGATTTCCTATTCATTCCTCGACACACGGCGAGATTACAGGAACTATCCTGAAACGGCCATCCCGACCTTTGCCAGCAAACACAACCTCGCTATAGTTTACAAACACTGGTTTGGGAAAATCCGTTCGTATGCCGGCGTCAACTACAAGTATTCGTCGCCCAGGGTTTATAACGATCCAAATAGCTCAGAATTTAACGGCGAACACACACTGGCTTATCAAACGCTCGATGTAAGCTGGAGTTTCCTCTACAAACCCAACATCATCATTTATGGCGCGGTAACCAATGTGCCCGGATTCAAACAGGAATTTGGTCGTCGCTATTCCGAAACACCAGATGACTCGGGTATCTATCGGAGCACTACTGTTATTCCCGGATCAGGAAGGTTTTACATATTGGCCTGCTTTATCACTTTGACCAAAAAAGGAACTGACAATCAATTAGATAAGATACAATGATAACAGAAATTACGCTAAGGCCCGTGTTCTGCAAAGGGATCCTTACAGAAACCCATGCCAAAGCAGACTGTGCGACTTCGCGTTAAAGTTTTAATAACATCAAACCAAACAATAACCCAAAAACCAATCAACATGAAAACAACCCTTATTTCGTTTGCACTGATGCTGGCTTCATTTGCCGGCATGTCACAAAAACCCGAATACTACCAGGCGATGGGCGAAAGTCTCGGCCAATATGCTAATTGCCGCTCTGTTGAAGATTTCCAGGCACTTGGCAACAAATTCAGTATGATTGCCAATACCGAGAAGGAAGAGTGGCTGCCATTATACTACCATGCTCATTGTTATATTATTATGAGTTTTATGGAGCCTTCGGATACAAAAAAGAAAGATGCATTTCTTGACGTTGCAGAGAAATCGATTAACCGTATTGCAGAGATGGCTCCAGGCGAAGCCGATGTTTTCGCTTTGCAGGCGATGTTCTACACCGCTCGTCTTGTTGTCAACCCGATGGAGCGTGGACAGAAGTATGGAATGCTCTCAGGACAGGCTGTTGGCAGGGCAATGGGCATTGATCCAACGAATCCGAGGGCCAGACTTATAAAACTGCAGAATGATATGGGGACCGCACAATTCTACGGTAAGGACACAAAAGAGTTTTGCGGACAGTCCATAGACCTGCTTGCCGGTTGGGACAATTTCGCCCCAAAATCACAGCTTCACCCGGACTGGGGCAAGGATCAGGCCCAGGAACTCGTAAATTCCTGTAAGTAATTTCAAATCAGGTTAAAGCCGGAAACCCCTCACCACTATAAATGGCTTTAACCTGATTTACATTTTTTTCGATAAATTTACCGAAGAATATCCGCGACAGCACTTAAACTTTTTAATTCCTGAATAAGATGAAACTGATCAATCAACTAATCAAACCGCTGTCTGTCTGGCAGTTTTTACTATTCAACCTGTTACTTTCAGTGGTGATTGCCCTGTTCTTTATGCGGGGGGTATATAACGATCCCATAAGATATTTAATCGGACTGGGCTGGTCGTTTTCCATCTGCATCACCCAGTGGACAGGTCCGCTGATCATCAATCACCTGCTTGATAAACGTTACCAATGGATTGTTCAGCCTGTTAAACGAACTTTCATCGAAATTCTCTGCATGCTTATCTGGTCGGTGAGTGCTTTTGTTTTGGTTCAGTTTATTATGTATTATTTTGTTTTGGGAATACCTCCGGCCGAAGCAATCCAGTCCATTCAGTATTCAATCATCATTACATTTCTGATCTCATTGTTTATTTCGCTGGTTTTTACTGCTGTTGGGTTTTTCAGAGCCTGGCGCAGTTCGGTCCTTAGTGAAGCTGAATTAAAATCGCAGATGATGGCCTATAAATATGAATCGCTGCGCAACCAGATCAATCCACACTTTCTGTTCAACAGCTTCAATGTTTTGAGCGACCTTGTCTATGACGATCAGGCCCAGGCCATCAGGTTCATCAGGCAACTCAGCGACTTATTCCGCTATGTGCTTGATAGCCGCGATAAAGAGCTGGTCAGCCTTGGAGAGGAAATGAAATTCCTGGATTCGTACATTTATCTGCTGAAAACCCGTTTCGGAGATAAGCTGGATTTAAGAACCAACCTTACGCCAAATGCTTCGGAACTAATAGTACCGATGACTCTTCAATTGCTGGTTGAGAATGCTGTAAAGCACAACGAAGTTTCGGAACGTTTCCCGCTAACGGTCGAAATACGCAGAAATGGGGATTATCTTGAAGTGGAGAACTCATTACGTAAAAAAAATGTTGGGGAAGATTCGAAAAACACAGGGTTGAAAAACATTTCGCAACAATACAGTTTCTTTACCGAAAAGGAGATAGAAGTAACCCATAATGAAACCAACTTTTTAGTAAGAATACCACTGATTCAATCTGCTGAAAAATGAAAGTACTAATCATAGAGGATGAAGCCAGGGCGGCCAACCATCTTGAGCGCCTGATAAAAAAAGTTGCCCCTGAAATGGATATCTTAGCAAAGCTTGAATCGGTGCGCGATTCGGTTGAGTTTCTGTCAGCAGGGAATGAACCCGGGTTGATCTTTTCGGATATTCAACTGGCCGATGGGCTTAGCTTTGAGATCTTCAGGCAGGTTCATATAAAATGCCCGATTATCTTCACCACTGCCTGGGACCACTATGCCATAGAAGCTTTTAACACCAACGGCATTGATTACCTGCTTAAACCGGTAGAAGAAGAAAGGTTGGTAAAAGCCATCGGGAAAGCCCGGCAGTTTTCACCTATGCCTATGCTCGAAAAAATTCTGGCCATGGCTGGAAACAATCCTGAAAAGAGATATAAGTCAAGGTTTTTGGTTAAGATAGGCGAAAAAATCAAGACCATCCCGGTTGAAGAAATAACCGCTTTTTATAGTCTTGAAAAAGCAACTTACCTCCACAACAGCAGCAATCGAAGCTATTGCATTGATTTTGCCCTCGACCAACTCGAAACTATACTCAACCCTGACACATTCTTCCGCATCAGCCGCAAGTATATGGTATCGCTCAAAGCTTGTGGCAACATGACCGCATGGTCCAACAGCCGTTTGAAATTACGGATCGATGGAATTGACGATCAGGAAATTATTGTTGCACGTGAACGTGTGCAGGAATTCAGGGAATGGCTCGACCGGTAAAACCTCAAATCAATTAAACCTAAGTTGAGCGATTGGAGTGCAGCGATAAATCGCTTTACTAAGGTAAAACCCGATTTGGAGATTGTTGCAATTCACCTGAACCATGAAAGTGATTATCAGTGAATTGCTTACAATTTCGTTATCGATTGAGCGATTTTCTTCTTCAAATCGCTCAATTTGGGTTAAAACCTGGCCAGATCAACCGTAAAGTGTCGCATGATCGGGGCTTCATGAACGATTTTAAAACCACTGGTAATGGTATTGCTCCGTTCATAAACATTGGCCAGCGCTGTAGCCACATAATCCATGTGGTTGTTGGTGTAAACCCTTCGGGGAATGGTCAGCCTCAGTAATTCAAGTGCCGGGTAGCGGTTTTCACGGGTTTCAGGGTCACGGTCAGCCAGCAGGGCACCGATTTCAACGCCACGCACCCCGCCTTCAAGATAAAGCTCCACAACCAGCGTTTGAGCCTGAAAATGCTCTTTGGGCAATTGGGGCAGGAACCTGCGCGCATCCACAAAGATGGCATGGCCGCCAAAAGGCTGTTGCACCGGAACACCATACTCAACCAAACGCGAACCTAAGTAAGCAACCTGATTGATGCGGGTTTGCAGGTAATCAAACTCTGTTCCTTCGCGTAACCCCTGCGCCAGGGCATTCATATCCCTTCCCGACATGCCGCCATAAGTAATATATCCTTCAAACATAATGTTAAAGACAGAAGCTTTATCAAACAACTCCTTATCGCGCAAACCAATAAAACCGCCCATATTAACAATGGCGTCCTTCTTACTGCTCATGGTCATGGCATCGGCATAGCTGAACATTTCAAGCACTATTTCACGTATGCTCTTGTTTTCAAATCCGGCTTCGCGGGTTTTGATAAAATAGGCATTTTCGGCAAAACGCGCTGAATCATAAACCACCATAACTCCGTATTTATCAGCCAATTGCCTTACTCCCCGAAGGTTTTCCATTGAAACCGGCTGTCCGCCTGATGAATTGCAGGTTACCGTAACTACGATAAACGGAATTTTTTCCTTTGGATGGGCTTTCAGAACATCTTCGAGCTTTCCGAGATCGATGTTGCCTTTGAAAGGGTGGTAAATCGTGGTGTTAAAAGCTTCTTTGATGGTGCAGTCCACCGCTGTTGCCTTGCGGAATTCAATATGCCCTTTGGTTGTATCAAAGTGCGAATTTCCCGGGACAACATCGCCGGCTTTAACTAAGGCCGAAAAAAGTACATTCTCGGCAGCACGGCCCTGGTGGGTCGGCAGGAAGTACTCGAAACCAAGCAGTTCGCGAATGGCATCTTTCATTTTGTAATAAGAAGAAGCCCCGGCATAGCTTTCGTCACCAAGCATCATCTCACTCCATTGCCGGTCGCTCATAGCCCCGGTTCCTGAATCAGTAAGCAAATCAATAAAAACCTGCTCACTTCTCAGCTTAAAAACATTGTAATTGGCTTCCTTAATCCATCGCTCCCGCTCAGCGCGTGTGCTACGATGAATAGGTTCGACCATTTTTATTTTATAGGATTCTGAAAATGGTAATTCCATGATAAATAGTGTCTTAAATAAATATTTGTTTGAAAACAGGAAAAAGTAGAAGTAAATGGGAGGTCAGGATTGATATTCGTCCCTGTTTTTGATATTACGGAAAATCGTCTTGGCAGTGAGCCTGAAAATATAGCTTGATGACATTTTTCGATCTTTCTAAGCGGTCAAATGTAAGGCATTTTTTAAAAGAGCGAATAAAATTGATAACTTTTTAAGTCAATTTCCCAAAACAGCTTAAAACCTTTTATTTCATTGAAGTCTGAATTCTCAAGTAAAAGCATTTTACCATTGACTGATCCATTAGACTTTGGCGGAAACCGGCAATCCGAACCGTAGTGAAATGAACTTCACCGAGGGTAAATCGGTAATTTTATCCTGAGGGCAGTCGAAGGGCCGAAATCAATTCCTTATCTTTGCCGCATGGCAAACAACGAAGAACTCTTTAAAAAAATTATTTCCCATGCCAAAGAGTATGGGTTTGTATTTCAGAGCAGTGAAATATACGACGGCCTTAGTGCTGTTTACGATTACGGCCAGAATGGTGTTGAGTTGAAAAACAACATCAAGGAATACTGGTGGAAATCAATGGTGCGATACCACGAAAATATCGTTGGTATCGATTCCGCTATCTTTATGCATCCCACCATCTGGAAGGCATCGGGGCACGTTGATGCATTCAACGATCCCATGATCGACAACAAAGACTCCAAAAAGCGGTACCGGGCCGATGTGCTGGTGGAAGATTTTGTAGCAAAAACAGAAGACAAAATTGCCAAAGAAGTTGAAAAAGCTGCAAAGAGGTTTGGCGATGCCTTCGACGAAATTCAATACCGGGCCACCAATCCTAGGGTTATGGAATACCAGGCCAGAATCGACAGCGCCAAAGTCAGGCTTTACACAGGCCTGGAAAACAACGATCTGGACGATGTTAAAAAACTGATTGAGGACCTGGAAATTGTATGCCCCATTTCAGGTACCCGAAACTGGACTGAAGTGAGGCAGTTTAACCTGATGTTTTCCACCCAGATGGGATCGTTAAGCGAAGACTCCAATACAATTTACCTTCGTCCGGAGACAGCCCAGGGAATTTTTGTCAATTTCCTGAATGTAATGAAAACCGGGCGCATGAAGATACCGTTTGGTATCGCCCAGATTGGTAAAGCTTTTCGTAATGAAATAGTTGCCAGGCAGTTTATCTTCAGGATGCGGGAATTTGAGCAGATGGAAATGCAGTTTTTTGTTAAGCCGGGAACCGAACTGGATTGGTTTGAATCATGGAAAAAAGAGCGCCTCAACTGGCATCTTTCGCTTGGGATACCGGCAGAAAATTACCGTTTCCATAATCACGAAAAACTGGCCCATTATGCCAATGCTGCTGCTGATATTGAATTCAATTTCCCGATTGGTTTTAAAGAACTGGAAGGCATACACTCACGTACCGACTTTGATCTTGGTGCCCATCAGAAATTTTCAGGTAAGAAAATCACCTATTTCGATCCCGAACTAAACGAAAGTTATGTTCCCTATGTGGTTGAAACCTCCATCTGCCTCGACCGTACTTTCCTGGCAATGATGAGTTATGCCTACACCGAGGAGAAACTGGAAGACGGTTCTGAACGGGTGGTCATGAAACTGCCTCCCATTCTCGCTCCTGTTAAGGCTGCTGTTTTACCCTTGATCGCAAAAGATGGCCTTCCTGAAAAGGCCCGCCAGATGATGGATGTGCTCAAATACGAATTCAACTGCCAGTACGAAGAAAAGGACTCAATCGGCAAACGCTACCGCCGCCAGGATGCCATTGGCACGCCCTATTGCATCACTGTTGACCATCAGACATTAGAAGACGGCACGGTTACGATTCGCGAACGCGACACCATGCAGCAGGAACGAATCAGTTTTGAAAGTGTTGCAGAAGTGATCAGGCTGCGGTTAAAATCCGTGGCTGTTTAGAAATTGCCATTTATCAAAAGCGGCATTAACTGTGAAAACAATTAGTGCCGCTTTTGTACTTTTTGTCTGTCTCTTCAAGATTTTTGAACCTAACCCTCCACCTGAGAATTTCCGGTTACTTATTATTAAACATATTCATAGTCGGTGTTGCACCTGACAAAACAAAGTTTTTAATCATTTCAATAGCCAGGGGAATTTTGTCAAGGAATATCTTCTCCTCATCGCGGCTGAACCTTCCAAGCACATAGTCTATCTGATATCCTTTGGCAAAATTGCTGCCTATTCCAACCCTCATCCTTGGGAAATCGTTGCGGCCAAGCACTTCAATAATATTGTTGAGCCCGTTGTGGCTGCCACCGCTGCCTTTGGTTTTCATGCGCAGCAAACCCGGATCAAGATCAAGATCATCAACAACAACCAGTGAGTTTTCGATGGTGATATTTTCCTGTGTAAGCCAATACCGATAGGCCTTTCCGCTCAGGTTCATGTAGGTGGTTGGTTTGATGATCACCAGTGTTTTCCCACGATACCTGGCTTCGGCCCGCGAAGCATAGCGATCGGTTATAAACTTAACACCGAAATCAGCAGCCAGGGCATCACCGATGATGAATCCGATGTTGTGGCGGGTATTGGCGTATTCCTCGCCGATATTTCCAAGGCAAACGATCAGGTATTTCACAATTGACAAACTGAATTATTACAAATTTAATATTTTACCTAAGTTGAGCGATTGGAGTGCAGCGATAAATCTCTTTAATTAGGTAAACCCCGATTTGGAAAATGTTGCAATTCACCAGAACTGTGAATTTTTTTTAGTGAATTGCTTACAATTTCCTTATCGATTGAGCTTTAAACAGGCTCCTCCGATAAAAGAAATCCTACCTAAAAAAATAACCGGAAGATTGCGGTGCAACCCTCCGGTTAAAAGCCTGATCCGGCGAATTACTTTCCGGGGACTACCGGTGCTTCAACATTGCGGGTCGAAAGCACTATAACAATAACCGCACTTGGAATATCAAGAAACTCGACATTCTTCAACTTCATATCTCCTACTTTTACCGACTGGTTGATATCGAGATTGCTGATGCTGATTTCAATTTCATCGGGCAGGTGTTCTATCAGTGCCCTGACTTTCAGTTTGCGAAGTTTTTTCACGAGCCTTCCGCCGAGCAAAACCCCGGGCGATGTGCCTGTAACCCTTATAGGAACCGGAATAATTACCGGCCGCTCAGGGCTGAGTAAAAGAAAATCGGCGTGCAGAATGTTGTCACTAACAGGATGTGATTGAACATCCTGAAGAATGGTCAGGTATTCTTTGCCATCAATATTAATGTTAACAAGGTTAGATGCAGGAGTGTACAAAACCGGCTTAAAAGCAGTTACATCTGCCGAAAAGTGGATTTGTTCTTTGCCACCGTAAATTACACAGGGAACTTTGCCCTCTTTACGCTGGGCTTTAGCATCTTTTTTCCCTACGTTCCCGCGAAGGGAACCGCTCATAGATACTGTTTTCATTGGTTAAAAAATTTAATTGTTTGTAAATATACTGACCTTTTCAGGGGATCATTCGAATTTAAACAGAGTCGAAATTGACTCATAATTGTGCACTTTGCCGATTACATCAGCCAGAAGCGATGCTGTGCTGAGCACTTTAATTTTGTGGCTTTCAACCTTCAATGGAATGGTATCGGCAACCACCACTTCAGTGAAAAGGGATGCTTCAATGTTTTCAACTGCTTTTCCCGAGAGTAACGGATGGGTGCAAAAAGCGCGTACACTTGAAGCGCCGTTATCCATCATCAACTTAGCAGCTTTGCAAATGGTACCTGCAGTATCAATGATATCATCAACCAAAATCACATCCTTTCCTGTTACATCCCCGATCAAAGCCATAGTATCGACCTGGTTGGCCTTCAACCTTTGTTTGTAACAGATAACAAAGGAAGTATTTAATATTTTCGCGTAAGCCGCTGCCCTGCGTGTACCACCGGTATCGGGTGAAGCCATGGTAAGGTTGGGCAGTTGCAATTGCTTGATATAAGGAATAAAAATTGATGAAGAGTAAAGATGATCAACCGGCACATCAAAGAATCCCTGAATCTGATCAGCATGCAAATCAATGGTAATAACCCTTTGAACGCCGGCTGCAGTCAATAAATTAGCGACCAGTTTGGCGGCTATCGATACCCTGGGTTTATCTTTTCTATCCTGTCTGGCAAAACCGAAATATGGAATTACAGCGATAATATGCCTCGCCGAAGCCCGTTTGGCAGCATCAATCATGAGCAAAAGCTCAAAAAGGTTATCGGTGGGAGCAAAAGTTGACTGAACAATAAAAATATCATTCCCCCGCACATTTTCTTCGAAGGAGGGCTGAAACTCACCGTCGGAAAAATCGGTTATCAGCACATCGCCCAGTTTCTTACCATAGCTCGTAGCTATCTTTTCAGCCAGGTAACGGGTGGCTCTTCCCGAGAAAATGTTAACCACTGTGGCCATTGTACATTGTGCTTTAAGGGGTTATAAATTCGGCTTAGAGGATGGCAAAGGTATATCTTTTCCGTGAGTTGAAGTTGAATAAATTACCTTTTTTTAAAAATACCTGCCCAAATCCTTGATTTTAAGGCAAATTTGTATTATTTTTGCACCCCCTTAAACCAGCCATTTGTCAAACCATCTGATTTTTACAATATTAGAGCTTAACAAATCGTTTGTTTAATGCTTGCAAACTTACAACAGTTTATTTGTATTATTGGTGAATTCAGGTTACTTTTTATTCCTGAAAACTCATTTAACCTTATAAAACTTCCCTAATGAAACTATCACAATTTCGTTATCACCTTCCTAACGAATTGATTGCCATGCAACCAGCACCCAATAGGGGTGAGTCAAGATTGATGGTATTGAATCGAAAAACAAAAACCATCGAGCACCGGATGTTTACTGATATTCTGGATATTTTTGGCGATGGCGATGTTTTTGTTATCAATGATACTAAAGTTTTTCCCGCTCTGCTTACAGGTGAAAAAGAAAAAACCGGTGCAAAAATCACTGTTTTCCTGCTTCGTGAATTAAATGCCGAAGCCCGCTTGTGGGACGTACTTGTTGACCCCGCCCGTAAAATAAGGATCGGCAACAAACTATATTTTGGTGAGGATGATTCTCTCGTGGCTGAAGTAATTGATAATACCACTTCCCGTGGCCGTACGCTTCGTTTCCTTTTCGACGGGCCTTATGACCAGTTCAAGAAAACCATCGAAAGCCTGGGCAAAACCCCGTTACCTGAAGAATTGCAGGCTTTGCGCGAAATTATGCCCGAGGACAAAGACTGGTATCAGACAATTTATGCCAACAAAGAGGGAGCTGTTGCCGCGCCGACTGCCGGACTGCATTTCAGTCGTGAACTAATGAAGCGTCTCGAACTCAAAGGCGCTTCCTTTGCTTCCGTTACCCTTCACGCAGGCGTTGGCAATTTTAGGGCCATTGATGTTGAAGATCTTACAAAACATAAAATGGACTCGGAAGAGTTGTTGATCGAAGAAGAAGCCGCCAGCATTGTGAATAAAGCAAAAGAAAACCGCAAACAGGTTTGCGTGGTCGGTACCACAACCATGAAGGCTGTTGAAACTTCCGTAGCCATTTCAGGTATGTTGAAACCTTACAAGGGTTGGACAAACAAGTTCATCTTTCCTCCTTATGAATTCAGCATTCCTACTTCCATGATTACCAATTTTCATCTCCCGCTTTCTCCTATGCTCATGATGACTGCTGCTTTCACTGACTTTGACTTCCTTATGAAAGCATACAAAGAAGCCATCAACGAAAAATATAGGTTTTTCAGCTACGGTGATGCTATGCTGATTCTGTAAAGAGACCAGTTCTATTAAAAAAGTCCCTGACAATCAGGGACTTTTTTTATTTTACCTCATCAGGTAAGCAGAAAACAGACTGGGAATAAATTTTTGCACACCCTCTGTTTTTATTATGTTTGTAAAAACTATCCAAGTGAACAGATATGTCATTATTGCAGCCGGAGGCACAGGAAAAAGGATTGGGAATGAGTTACCTAAGCAGTTTTTGCCCCTCGGGGGGAAACCCCTGTTGATGCATTCCATCGAAGCATTTGCAAACCAGAAACCCGAAATAAATATAATTATCGCCCTGCCCGGACAGTACATTCAATTCTGGCTTAACCTGTGTGAGAAATTCATTTTCACGGTCAGGCATTCTGCGGTTGTTGGAGGCAACTTCAGGGGCGAGTCAGTCAGATTTGCCCTGGATGGCATTACCGACAAGGAGGCATTGGTGGCAGTACATGATGGGGCAAGGCCTTTTGTTGACATTAAAATCATTGAAAAGGGCTACGAACTGGCTTTGGTTCATGGTGCTGCAGTGCCTGTGATTGAAATTACAGACTCCCTCAGAATTGTGGGCGATGGGTTTAACCACCCTGTTGAGCGAAACAATTTCAGAAGCGTCCAGACACCACAGTGTTTCAAGTTGTCGGTCCTTCGAAAAGCATACAGCCAGGGAAACCTGGCAGATTTTACCGATGATGCAAGCCTGGTCGAAAATACGGGGCATGAAATTCAATTGTTTGAAGGAAATCCGGAGAATATAAAAATTACCACACCTTTTGACTTTCTGGTAGCAGAGGCTGTTTTAAATAAAAGATAAGTATAAAATCAGAAACGAATACTTCCATTTATCAGTTTCTATGGGTATAAAAAACAATCAAATGGCAATCAAAGAAGGCTGGGTTTCTGTGGTCTTCAACAGTGCCTTGTTTATCCTTAAATTCTGGGCCGGCATGGCTACCGGCTCCATCGCCATTATTGCCGATGCCTGGCACACACTTTCCGATTCGCTCACCTCAGTGGTGGTCGTGGTTGGGGTAAAAATATCAGCTAAGCCGGCCGACAAAGAGCACCCGTTTGGCCATGGCAGGGCCGAATTAATCGCGGCTATGATTATTGGTGTTTTGCTCAGTGTGGTTGCATTTAACTTTATACTCGAGGGCGTTCAGCAACTGCGCACCAGGGAATTGGTTAACTACAGCACTTTTGCCATCGTTGCCACCATCATTTCAATTGTAGCAAAAGAGGGGCTGGCCCGGTACGCTTTTCGGATAGCAAAAAAGTCCGGTTCAAGATCGGTGAGGGCTGATGCATGGCACCACCGTTCAGATGCCATATCATCCCTGGTTATTTTAGCGGGAATCATTTTCGGTCGCCACATCTGGTGGATTGATGGCGCACTGGGCATTGTGGTTGCTTTCCTGATTTTCTATGCGGCTTACGATATATTACGCGATGCCATGAATATCATGATGGGCGAAACTCCTGATAATGAACTTATAGAACAGGTTGAAAGCATCTGCAAAGGCGAAACCCTGCTCGAAATACGTCCGCATCATTATCACATCCATCGCTATGGCGATCATACTGAAATGACCTTTCACATCAGGCTGCCCGATGGCCTGAGCCTGTTCGATTCACACGAAATCGCAACCCGGATCGAATACCGAATCAAAGAAGATACGGGCATTGTCAGCACCATACACATGGAGCCTGAAGCCATGGTTCGCCTCTAAACTAACCTAAATCTTCCGGCCTTTCCAGGATACTTTAACAAGGTTTCCGGCAATGGCGGTAAAAGTTGTAAGTATTGCCACCAATGGTTGAGCTATCGGGAAAAACCATGTATAATGCCTTTTTCCGGCAAATTGGGAAAATGAAAAGAGCAGTGGAAAATCTATTGCCATTTTCAGCAACATCAAACCCATTGATAGATATAGAAATTCCTCTGTAAAGATTCCGGCCAGGGCTGTTGCAACAATTCCAGCGTTCATCAGAAAGACAGAAATAGCTGTCAGAACCAGAAAAGGATCGCGGTAAGCATGGCTTTTCGAAACCCAGCGCAACCGCTGCCCGATAAACGCTATCGGAGAGCCTGCTGTTTCTGCATAAACCATTGCCTGAACATCTTTTACAAAAGCAATTCTTTTGGCACCGAATTCCTTTTTCATTGCCAGCATCAGGAATACATCATCGCCGGAAGCAATCGTCGATTTCATGGCATCGCTGTTAAGGCTGCGCCAGGCTTCTGCCGAAAAGCCCAGATTTGCCCCGTTGCACATAACGGGCGAATGCGCTCCGATGGCTCCGGCCCCTGAAGCCACCAACGACATAAACTCAACTTCCTGGAATAAACCGAAAAAGCCTCTTTCCGGCTTTAGTAAAACCGGCCCGGAATTAAAAACAGAATTATTAGTTTCAAAACAATTCACCATTGAACCAACCCAGGTTTTCGAATGCGAGCAATCTGCATCCGTGCAAAGGATAAATGATCCGCCTGCAAACTTCATAGCAAAGTTTAAGGCTGCCTTTTTCCCGCTCGACCCGGTCAGGGAGAGAACCGTAATCCTGATTTTACGGGACTTCTCTGATAATTCCCGGGCAATTTCAAGCGTACGATCCCCGGAGTGGTCATCGACCACCAGAATCTCAAGCAACCCACCGGGAAATTCCTGAGCAAGCAACCCTGTAAGGCATTGGCCGATAACAGATTCTTCATTCCTTGCGGGAATAATGATACTTACTGTTGTGGATGGTTGGGTATCTGAGGGTTTGGTATGCTTCAGTTTCAGCCAGCCATAGGTTAATCGCATAATAATAAACAGATAAACCAGTAAAATGACCAGCGCTACAATAGTTACCACTGATGTTTCAGATTCCATTTGTACGGCTTCTCCTGAGAATGGTCAATCTATTGATAAACAGCAATCCAAGCAACGCAGGCAGGGCCAAATTGATGATCCAGATCAAAGTGGTTGCCGAAAGTATCTGGGTTGCAACCAGCGCAGTATCAGAAAAATAGCTGCTAATGAAAAAGATAGCAACCGAGCCCCTGATGCCCATATCAACAAGTGCAACTGTCGGAATAGCAGTCATTACGAAATAGGTCATAGAAATCAGCACAAAAGCGCTAAGAAAGGGAATACCCAGGTTAAAAGCCCTGAGCAAAATGTAAAACTGCATACTGAAAACAATATATCGCAACATACTCAGTAACAGCACTTTCAATAATGTGCTTCTTCTGACCGATTGTAAAACTGCGATATATTCATGGATTCTTTTCCATCCGGGTCTGATAATTGAATGCACTTGGGCTGATAAAACCGGGGCACGCAGAAACAGCATAACCATAAGTAAACTGATTATCAATGCAAACAGGGCAATACCTGCAAAGAAAAACCATTGCCAGGTTTCGGAAATATTAAAATACTTCCTGATAAAAAAAAGCGATGCAAGTAATCCAAATAACAGGGTGGCCATTAATTGGCTGACGCTACCGGCTATGGTAAGCAGTACCCCCTTGAACGGATCGTTTAGTTTGAGGGTAAATACCCGGCCAAAAAATTCGCCAATCCTGTTGGGCGTAAAAAGACTCATTGATATGCCCGTTAATACCGAACGAAACGAGTTAACATAGCTGACTTTTTCCACATAGCTGATCAGCAACTGCCATTTAAATGCTTCAATCCCCCAGTTGAGGGGCATAAATACTAAAGCCAGGATCAGCAGCGAAAGGAAAGCAGAATCCTCAAATTTCACGGAGATTTCCTCGCGGAAGTTCGTGAAATCACCAGTGATGAATACCTGCTCATAAATAAACCAGAAAGCCAGAAGGGCAACCAGGATGCGAAGGCCGATGTTCAGGGATTTCTTTACCTTTGCGGATAACTCCATTGTATTTAATCAACTTAATTTAATGAAAGGCGAACGAATCATACTCGGCATCGACCCAGGAACCCAGATCATGGGCTTTGGGTTAATAGCCGATAAAGGTAAGAAAATTGAGCTGATCACCCTTGATGTGTTCAAGTTCACTTCAAAAGAGTCGCAGCCACTCAGGCTGAAAAAGATCTTTGCATCGGTGCTTGGCCTTATTGATCAGTATCACCCGGACGAGTTGGCGATTGAAGCTCCGTTTTTCGGCAAGAATGTGCAATCAATGCTGAAGCTTGGCAGGGCACAGGGCGTTGCGATGGCTGCCGGACTCTACCGCGATATCCCGATTTTTGAATATTCGCCCCGAAAAATAAAACAATCGATCACCGGAAACGGGAACGCTTCCAAGGAGCAGGTGGCCAGCATGTTGGGCAATCTTCTGAAGATGGGGGATGTTCCCAAATTGATGGATGCCACCGATGCCGTGGCGGTGGCCGTGTGCCATTACTTTCAACGCCAACCCGATATCGCCGGGAAAAGCTATACCGGCTGGAAAAGTTTCCTGGACCAGAACCCGGAGAGGATGGCGAAGAAGTAAGCTTTATACCTCACACTATTTTATCGGTAAACTTCAGCCACGGTTCCTTCCATGCCCTATGCTCCATGCCCTTTGCCCTTTGCCCTAAGCCCTGAGCCCTGAGCCCTGAGCCCTGAGCCCTGAGCCCTGAGCCCTGAGCCCTGAGCCCTGAGCCCTGAGCTAAATGGGACGAGGGACGGTTCCTTTTGTTGAAAGTCCTGCTTCTAAGTATGTGACAAGGAGAAAAGGGGACTGGGAGAAATGGGGAGTGGGTAACTTGGGGAGCGGGAGATATGGGACGAGGGACGCTTCCTTCCATGCCCCATGCTCCATGCCCTGCGCCCTGAGCCCTGAGCCCTGAGCTAAAAGGGACGAGGGACGAGAAGTAGGGACGAGGGACGAAAGAAAGGGACG
>JBBQIQ010000049.1:0-25026 GCA_038325075.1 Bacteroidales bacterium
GGATTAAATCTTATTTGTTGGCGTTTCGGGCTTATTTAAAGCTTTACGTTACGTCTCAAAATCAAAGTATATTGTTTTCTGGTGTTTTTATTTCTATTCTTCTCATTTTTAGTTTTTCAGCCAGGAACAGAAGGAATTTCAATTTTTAGGTTTCCTGTCCCTTTGCTAAATGTAATATTCAAATAAACTGTTCTTTCTCTTTTAGCAATTGAGTTCAAGTATTCAAATTTGCCAATACCCATATTATGGCTCAATTCATCATATAATTTGTCAATCTTAAATTCCTCAATTTCAATCTTTAGACTTAAAGAAATGTCGGAAAAAAGCATAAAGTCCACTACGTCAGCGTACTTTGAAACAACACTCTTAATTTTATTAATTGCAGAGTGTCTTTCTTCATTACTATATCCTTTCCAAAAAATATTTTCCATTCATTGAATCCATTCAATTCATTATTTGCTTGTCGTCTTTTAACGTGAGCCACTTAATCCCTCCGTTGTTTTTTAATATTGCGGTGCTCCTGTCTGCTTAACGCAGTGAGGCAGGCCTGTTTGTCTGTTTGTCACAGACAAACAGACAAGTCTATATATCCTTGTATTTCATTGCTTTAAACCAATATTGTGCCACTCTGTGGCTTCTTTTTATTCAGACCAGCGTTTTTCATTATTTCAGGTGCATGAATTACTGGAATTGCTGCATTTCATCTGTCGGATTAAAATAATTCTATTGCGAATTACTTACAATTTCTCCGGCTTATTGAGCGATTCCCTTTCGGAAGTGCTTAATTTAGTCTCTATTCTGCGTGCGATGTACTTTCAATGCCAAACAGGTCATAAGGTTTTTCACTGAATGGTTCGTTAAATAAAAAGACGGCCACCACAATCCAGGCGATAAATCCCACCACAACCATCAACTGGGTAACGGAAGTTTTCTGAATGGGCTGCCGCGATTTAACATCACACACTTCTCCGGGGCAGTATTGTGCTTTTTCCTTATAAAACCATCCGTAAAATTTACAACCCAGGCAAATGCCGAAGGCCGATTCAAAGAACAGGAATATCAGGCAGATAAGGCAGATAAGGCCGGTTATAGGGCTGAATGAATTCACGATTATCTGGAGAACCAGCATAATGATACCCAGCACCAGGCCAATGATCCAGGCAAACTTTTTCTGCTTTGCCCCCACGTACTCCGGAGTCTGGTTAAAGACAATCAGGCGGCCGAGTATTAAGGTTGGGGCGAACTTTGGATTTATAAATACCCGGATGAAAAAATCGGTCAGGAAGATGACGATGGCATATTTCAGCATCAGAAAATTCCCTTTCATAATCACTGTAAGGATGGAAATAAACATCAATAAAAAGAGCAAACCTGCGGCTGCCCTTACTTCACGTTCATTCAATACCGGGATGTTATATCCATCCACATCTTCTCCGAACTTTATTATTTTATTTGCCTTGCTCATGGTTTGGTTTTTTAGGTTTTGCATTAAAAACGATTAACCAGGATAATAGTTACAGCAGAGGGTGTTTTTTTTGATTACCCTTCCAAAGGACCGGGATTTTCAGCTATCAGTTCTCAGCTATCGGCTTTCGGCTATAAACTTTCGGCTTTGAGCTTTGCACCTTCAGCTTTCTGCGCGGTTTGCGCGTTTCTTCAAAAAAGTACCCTTAGCGTCCTCGCTAAGGGCTACTCAAACTACTCAAACTTCCACCTTGGTCTGAATTACCAATCTTTCACCATTTTTACCCTGAACTCTTGCTAAAAGGCCATTCTTCCATCTTTCAAATACTTGTTTTCTTTCAGGTCTTCAGGGTGCATGAGGACATTTTGCTTTCCATTTGCAATCCAGAGACGCAAGCATTGCGTCTTTACTCTTGCATTGAGTTCACCAGGTAACAAAAAGAAATTTGAAATTTACTTCCTGCCAACTGCCAACTTTTTAACTCTGAGTTTCTTTACTTTTGAGCTTTTGGCTATCAGCTTTCGGCTTTGAGCTTTGAGTTTTCAGCTTTGAGCTTTGAGTTTTCAGCTTTGAGCTTTCAGCTTTCAGCTTTCAGCCGGTTAATCAGAATGTCACCATCTTATCGGCCCACACCACCAGGTTTACACAATCAACCATGGTTGAGATGGGGCAGGCTTCGGTTTCGTTCAGTTGCCTGGATTTCAGACAGGTGCCACAGGCCATAATATCGCCGCCGGCTTCAACAAATGCCTTCAACTGAGCATCCACGTTGTATTTTTCGTGAACCAGTCCTTCACACTCCACAGCTTCGCCCATCAGAAACAGCCTGACTTTATGTCCCTGTTTCTTTGCAGTTACTGCAAAACGAAAAGCATTCCATGCCTTTTCCAACTCTTTGGTTTCGAGGATAATTCCGATTTTCATTGTATAAATTCAGGATTTGTTTATAATTTAACTCTCCCACTGAAGTGAGCGGGAGAGTCAGGAATTTACAGTTCTTTTAATACAGCCTCAATGCTTTTTGATTGGAATGGGAAAAGATTGTCAGGTATTCTTAAACGCCTTTTTCCCTGCAAACCTTGAAGTTGCTCCCAACTGATGCTCGATGCGTAACAACTGGTTGAACTTTTCGATGCGTTCACCACGGCAACCGCTTCCGGTTTTCAGGTGGCCGGCATTTACGGCTACTGTAAGGTCGGCAATAAAGCTGTCAACTGTTTCGCCACTGCGGTGCGATACAAAGCAGTTGTAGGAATTTTTATAGGCAAGCTCGATGGTTTCGAGGGTTTCGGTAACGGTGCCTATCTGGTTCAGTTTTATAAGGATGGAGTTTGCAACCCCTTTCTCAATGCCTTCGGCCAGGATGGCTTTGTTGGTGCAGAAAAGGTCGTCGCCCACAATTTCAATCTTGTTTCCAAGCTTTTCGGTCAGGTTTTTCCAGCCATCCCAGTCGTTTTCGGCAAGACCATCTTCGAGCAGAACAATTGGATATTGTTTCACCCAACTGGCCCATAAGTCAACCATCTTTTCGCTGCTTAACGATTTTCCGGTACTTTTAAAAAACTTGTATTTTCCATTTTCCCACAATTCGCTGGCTGCAGGATCGAGACAAATACTCACTTCTTCACCGGGTTTGTAACCGGCTTTGGTGATGGCCTCGAGGATAACTTCCACGGCTTCATCGTTCGATTTAAGGTTGGGGGCAAATCCGCCTTCGTCGCCAACGCCGGTGCTGTAGCCTTTTTTGTTAAGTACTCCCTTCAGGGCATGGAATACTTCAGTACCCATGCGGATGGATTCCTTAAAGGAAAGAGCTCCGTGTGGCGCAATCATAAATTCCTGGAAATCCACGTTGTTGTCGGCATGTCTTCCGCCATTGATCACGTTCATACAAGGCACGGGCAACAGATGGGCGTTGATTCCGCCAAGGTACTGATACAATGGAATTCCTGAGCTCAGCGCCTCGGCCCGTGCATAAGCCATCGAAACACCAAGAATGGCGTTGGCACCCAGTTTGGCTTTATTGTGGGTTCCATCCAAATCAATCAGAAAATAATCAAGCTCACGCTGACTGCTGAAAAACTTGTCGGTTATCCCCCTGGCGATGATTTTGTTTACATTCTCAACGGCTTTCAAAACCCCTTTTCCGCCATAGCGTTTTTTATCGCCATCGCGCAGTTCGGTGGCTTCGCGTTCGCCGGTGGAGGCACCACTGGGCACCATGGCACGGGCACTTGCGCCGTCTTCCAATGACAGTTCAACTTCAACAGTTGGGTTTCCCCTCGAATCGAGAATCTCGATTGCACTCACTGATTCTATTCTCATTTTGCACTTATTTAAAGGTTAAAAATCTTTTTCATTCTTCCCGGTTTCGACAATACAATATGCACTTTTTCCGATGTGATAAGACATCCTGTAGGGATTTTTTGAAACCAGGGTAAAATTACATCAAGAAACTGATCAATCTTATCAGAATTGTCAACAATTTCGACAATTACCGGCATCTTTTCGGTTATCTCCCAAAATTTTGACGAATGCACTACTGTGCTTGATCCATAACCCATGCTGCCCCTGAGTGTGGTAGCACCGGAGAGTCCATATCTTTTTGCTGCGAAAATGATGGTTTCGCTCAGGGGGGAATGCCTGAATTTATCTGTGTTGCTCATGTACAACCGCAAACGAATGGCTTCGGTATTGTTTTCCATCGCTAAATAATTTTTGTTAAAGCATTGCCGCCAAAGGTTGCCAAAAGGCAAACAAATACCGACAGGCTGGTGTATAAACTAAAATAAAAGTAGCTTCCATCGCGCAACATTACTATATTTTCGATCGAAAATGTTGAAAAAGTAGTAAACCCGCCGCAAAACCCAACCGTGAGGAAAAGAAGCAGTGATGTATTGGGCAGGTTTCCCTTCTGGGCAAACCCATAAAAAAGACCGATAAGAAAACAACCGATAATATTAACCCAAAAAGTACCTAAAGGGAAAGACGAAATTACTGAATTCTGAATATAACGCGAAAGCAGATAACGCGCGATACCGCCAACGAAACTGCCAGAACCGATTGCCAATAGTGTTTTTAGCATAGAAGAAATTTACAGACAGTAAAAATAAGAAAAAGCCCCATTAATATAACAGCCAACCTCTGCTGCTACTTTTAACTCTGAGCTTTATATCGTCAGAAATGGCGGGACTAACGCTGTGTTTCTTTACTTTTGAGTTTTAAGCCTGAGTCCACTCCGAAAACTAATTATTTAACACCAAGCCACAAAAACACCGAATCTCACCAATTTTAATATGTTGATATACAATATTATACGAAATTTGGCGTCCCGATAGCTATCGGGATGGAGACTTGGTGTCTATTCTTTTTTATTGACTTTTCGGAGCAGGCCCAAGCTTTATACTATGAGCCAGCCTCCCCTACTCTGCATCGGGTAACTTTGAGCTTTCGGCTTTGAGTTTTGAGCTTTTTCAATTTTCACCCGCATCCTTACACAACTCATCCTCTGTTTCAAATTCAATGGTCGCATGGTGAATATTCGCGTGTTCCAACCTGTGTTTGATATTCGTTTTTAATATATTCAGTTGTTCCATTCCGTTATCCGGATGAATTATGACATGGGCAGTCATGGCATTTTGCGTGGTGCTGATGGCCCAGACATGCAGATGATGCACATCAATGACGCCTTCAACACCTTTGATTCCGGAGATCACCTGATTGACGACAATGCCCCTGGGAACACCATCCAGCGTAAGCGAAAGGCTGTCACGGAAAAGGTGCCAGGTGGAATAAAATATCACCACAACGATAACCAGGCTCATAGCCAGATCGAGCCAATAAAGGTGGAAGAAATAAATCAGTACGCCCGAAACCACAACACCCAGCGACACAGCCGCATCGGCCATCAGGTGCAGATAAGCGCCTTTTACATTCAGGTCGCTGTCTTTTTCCCTAAAAAACAGAAAAGCTGAAATGGCATTGATAAAAATGCCGATGCCTGCAACTACCGAAATGGGCAACCCCTGAACAACCACCGGGTTATTCAACCGACTGATACTTTCCCATAGTATGGCGCCAATGGCCACAAAAAGGATCACCGAGTTGATGAGCGATACTAATACTGTGGATTTCCTGTAGCCATAGGTAAACTTATCATTGGCCTTAACTTTCGCCAGACGGAAAGCGAGCATGGCCAGGGCCAGTGAGACAACATCGGTCAGGTTGTGCCCGGCATCGGAGATCAAAGCCAGTGAGTCGTAGTAAAAACCGGCACCCAACTCGATGATGACATAAAGCAGATTTATCGCAATCCCGATGATGAATGCCCTGTTGAGGCTTGTTACCTTAAGTGAATGATGATGTTCTTCCATTTATTTTAATTAGAAAACTATGTTTTGGTTTAAAATGAGAATCCGTGGTATAAAAAAATAACAAAAGCGGGTTGTGCGGTCAATAACATAACTTACAGAATGTCAGGCTGAGCAACTTGCCCCCCCACTTTGGCAGGAAAGTCGAAGCCATATTTCGACTTCGCCTGCCTGATTGCCTGGTGACAATCAGGCAGACAGGCTCAATGTGACTTATTATCAAGTAGTTTAGCCTTTCAACCGCATAACAGGCTAACAAAAATAAACATTTATCAGCAGTTGATCGAAACCAGGGACTGGGAAAGAGGGGACGGGGGACGGGGCACAGGGGACGGAAATCCGGCAACGGAACGACGAAGTCAAATCCAGCCTGGCTTAGAGATCAACTGCTTTTTTGAGCTGGTAAGTTACTCAATTCTAAAGGATATCAGCCAATCAGAAAGGATTACCAAAGAGTGCTCATCGTTGAATAATGTCCGTACCCGATTAATAAATCCAGTTAAAGATATACCCTACAATGACAATCCCTAACGACACAATCCCAACAAAAGCAAATATAAGTTTCAATTTCAGCACTTTACGCAAGATGATCATTTCAGGCAGTGAAAGACCAATGACAGACATCATAAAAGCCAGGGCAGTACCCAACGGAACGCCTTTTTCGATCAGAACACTAATAATAGGAATGATCCCGGCGGCATTGGAATACAATGGAATCCCAATTAAAATAGAAAGTGGAACCGAATACCATGTTGATTTTCCCATCAATTCAGTCATAAAACTTTCAGGCACATAACCATGTGCGGCTGCCCCGACACCAACACCGATAACGATGTAAATCCACACCTTGCCAACAATCTCTTTTACAGCATCGCCCCCCCGTCTGATTCTCTGATCAAACGAAATCTTTTCTTTTACTTCAATATTTGTATTCCCTTTCAGTTGATACACCCAACCTTCAACATGCTTTTCCAATTTCAGCATTCCAATCACCCAACCAGCAGTTATGGCCAAAATCAGGCCGGTGCCAATATAGATGGCTGTAACCTTCCATCCAAAAAGGCCGAAAAGCAGGATTACCGCTACTTCATTGATCATAGGTGCTGCAATCAGGAATGAAAAGGTAACACCCAATGGAACACCGGCTTCAATAAATCCAAGAAAAAGCGGGATAGCAGAACAGGAACAAAATGGTGTGACGATTCCAAGCAACGATGCCATAACATTACCAGTAAACAACGATTTACCTTCCAGTGTTTTCCGGGTGCGCTCCGGTGTAAAAAAAGTGCGGATAATTCCAACAAAGAAGATAATAAGCACTAACAACATCAACACTTTCGGTACTTCAAAAATAAAGAACCGAAGCGACTCGGTAAGATGCTGTCCTTTCGTCAGACAAAGTACATTTTCAACAAGAAAATCAGCACCGGGCTGTAATTTGCGGTAAATCAAATACCAGACAATCAATCCTGATATTATCCAACCTGTCTTTTTCCAGTTCATATTGTTCGTTCACATCAGGTGAGAATTCCGACGTCAATTTTTTAGGCAAAAAAGATAATGATATAATAAATCCCCACACCAATAAAGAGAACGGCTACTACTCGTCTGAACCATATTTCGAAACTCTTCAGCCGATGGTAGGTTTTCCCTACATTCCCTACTGCATAAGCCAGCAACCAGGCAAAAATGATAACCGGAAGGCCTGTCGCCACTGCGAATATCACCGGCAGAAACAAGCCGGTTGGACTGGCGATGGTAATGGGTATCAGCATACCGAAGTATAGCACGCCGCTGTAAGGACAAAAAGCCAGTGCGAATACGATACCCAACAGCAAAGTACTCCAGAAACCCCTACCCTTCCGGTTTTCCATACGTTCAGCCAGATTGAGGCCAGGAATTTTAATCCTGATAAAATCAAGCATAAAAAGGCCGATCAGAATCAGCACAGGTCCCAGCAGTTTTTCGCCCCATCCCTGAAACAAGCGGGTAACATCGAATTTGCTTGCGCCGAAGAAAAGAATTACACCAATAACTGTGTAAGAGATGGCGCGACCTAAAGTGTAAACCAATCCGCTGATAAATACCCTGTTACGATTACTCAGGTCGCGGCTGATAAATCCAATGGCAGAAATATTTGTTGCCAGCGGGCAGGGGCTGATGGCGGTCATTAATCCAAGGATAAAAGCCGTAAGGGCTCCATAGCTTGAGTTTTCGAGGATGGTGTTAAAGAAGTCCATTTCTTATTATCGATTGCTGATTAATTCATTCTAAATTAAACACCTGCCATACAAGGTGCAACAAAGTGACTAGCCTGCCTTCCGGCGAAACAGGGAAAACACAGATCCAAAATCCAGGATTCAGATTCAGCAAATTGGAGACATTAAGAAAGTGAGAATTGGAAATTTGAGTCCACTCCGAAAACTAATTATTTGACACCAAATCACAAAAACACTATCTGCCAGATGGCGGACACCAATGTTAATATATTGATATACAATATTATGCGTAAATTGGTGTTTTGGAGACCTGGTGTCTATTCTTCTTTATTGACTTTTCGGAGCAAGCTCAAATTTTTATATCCCAATAATGAATCCGCAAATCAAAAATCGGAAATTACTTCAACGCTGCATCGACCGCCTTTTTCACTTCAGCTTTCAGCTTTGCAGGGTTGCTTCGGGCATAAAGGAATGCCTTATCGGTGAGGTCGGTTTGCTTATTTCCGCTAACAATAAGCAAGGTCTGTCCTGCAACTTTCAGGCTGTTGGCCAGATTTTCTCCGGACTTTTCTTCGAGGTTAATTGACTGAAAAGTAATTTCGCCGCTTTTCATTCGGGCAGCATAAAGTTCATTCAAGGCTTTTTTGGTTTCATCTTCAACCGCAACACAGGTAGCACAACGGCGCTCATTATGGAAGTAATAAACCATAATTCCGGCAGGATTCAATTCAGAACCGGCATTCCCGTCTTTGTTTACAGTTGCATTGCAGGCCAGCAGTGGAAAACAAAAAGCAATTATCAGGGCAAACATTAACTTTTTCATTCTTATGAATTTTTGAGGTGGTTATCCTAATAACAGTTTTGCAATTTCATCGTTTGAAGGAACGCGGCCTTTCATGACCACTTTTCCATCAACAACCAGTGCCGGAGTGGACATCACACCGTAGTTCATAATTTCCATAATGTCATCTACCTTGGTGACGGTTGCATTGATATGCTGTTTTTCAACCACTTCACGGGTGGCTTTTTCAAGCGACTTGCACTTGGGGCAGCCAGGGCCCAGAATTTTGATTTCCATTTGATTATTTGATTTAAGGTATGTTTAAATTCAGGGTTCCCTATTGGGCGCATGAATGTCTGTTATTTTTCAATTTCGGCGTGCGTACATAAACAATCTGTAAACAACAAAAATTCTTTGCGCCAAAGTGTTTCAGGCTTCCTGCTGGCAGGTTTGGTTGATATTTTCAGTTTTCAAAAAAGCTTCCGAACAGTGCCTTTGCAATTGCCCGGTTTTCCTTGTTGATGCAATACTTTATGTAAGGCGGGTTGATCTCACCCTGTATCAATCCCGCGGCTTTCAATTCTTTCAGGTGCTCTGATAAAGTGGAACGTGCAATATTGAGATTCTCGTGTAAATCGCCGCTGTAGCAGCAGGTTTTGGTGTTATTGGCTATATAATCAAGGATATACACCCTCACCGGGTGCGATAGTGCCTTGGCAATCCGGGCAATTTTATACTGCTCGTCCGTGTAAACTTTCTCTTTGACCATTTCATTTCGCATTTCGTCGAACGACGAAACAAAAGTATATCATATTTTTTAATAAAAGTAATTTTTGTATGTTATTTTTTTGGAATAATGGAATAATGGCCTTCCGGCAAAGAACACAGGCTGCTATCAACTATCAACTATCTGCTATCAGCTATCAGCGAATCTGCTAATCCACTAATCCGCTAATCCACTAATCATCCAATCATCCAATCAGCCATCAGCCATCAGTAATCCGAAATCCGAAATCCGAAATGGATATCCGCTAATCTGCTAATCTGCAAATCCGCTAATCCATTAATCCGCTGATTACCAATAACTAAACTTAATAAGTTAAAATATCTCTTAAACCGGATCTGATAATTTCCATCTGGTCAGTTGTTATGGTCCCGATTTTCCTGATCAGTCTTTCAGCAGATACAGTTCTGATCTGAAAAGTAATGATTTCAGAATCAGAGTTCAATCCATTGGCAACATCTTTCTCAAGAATAAGGCAGCCATTATATCCTTTAATGCTTGAACTTAGCGGGCAAACAATGCAAATGGATAGATTATCATTCATCGCATTTCCGCTAACAATCACCACAGGTCTTATGCCTCTTTGCTCACTCCCTTTGACCGGGTTCAGATCAACCAGCCAGATTTCACGCTGTTTCATCTTCTTCCAGAATTTTCAGGTAATCCGATAGGTTTTCTTCTGCCATCTGAATCATTTCAGGATCAGCGGCTGCATTCCGGAATGAAAAAATATATTCAGCTTTTTTAAGTTGCTCAAAATAAGCAATTAAAGATTTTTCAATGATCTTGTTTTTAGGCACCCTGAATTTTCCGGCATAGAATTCAAGGTTTTTTAAAACATCCTCAGGCAGGGAACTTGTGAATGGAATGGCTTTCATAACTCATGAATTTTCGAAACAAATATACTTATAATTATGAATTATACGTATGGATTATACTTAAATAAATATTGCATAAAGGACAATCATCAGTCTGGAAAGTTAAGTTCACAGCAGCAGGCATCACAAAAAAATGCGCAGTAGCACGCGTCAGAATATAAGACGCGCGCAAACTGCTGCTCCATGCCCCATGCTCCATACTCTTTGCCTTGTGGCTTCGATACATTTTGCGAATCAGCCCGTTTGTATATTTCAGCATTTGGGTCGCAAAACACTCAGCCACCGGCCCTGAGTTCTGAGCCCTGAGCCCTGAGCTAAAAGGGACGAGGGACGAAAAAAAGGGACGAGGGACGACCAAATTCATGCCCTGAGCCCTTTGCCCTGCGCCCTGCGCCCTGAGCCCTGCGCCCTGAGCCCTGTGGCTTCAATACATTTTGCGAATCAGCCCGTTTGTATATTACAGCATTTGGGTCACAAAACACTCAGCCACCGGCCCTGAGCTCTGAGCTCTGAGCCCTGAGCCCTGAGCTAAAAGGGACGAGGGACGAAAAAAAGGGACGAGGTACGACCAAATTCCATACTCATGCCCCATGCTCTGAGCCCTGAGCCCTGAGCCCTGAGCTCCATGCTCCATGCCCTGAGCCCTGAGCCCTCCCGACGAAGTGGTCGGGATTCCCCCGCAAAAGAGTGCGGGGCAAGCTGCTTCGCTACATGTGCCTACCCTGCTAAGGTTCCGCACAACTGAAATAGCACCCGTGCTCCAACATTGCCATCCCAGCCATCTTCGCCTGGAGAGACTTCGCATAAATCAAAGCCAATAATTTCTTTTCCGCTGGCTTTCAGTACATTGAGCAAATGCATCAGCTCTTCAAATTCAAGCCCGCCTGGAACGGGTGTACCGGTATTTGGGCAGAGTTTCGGGTCTAATCCATCAATGTCAACTGAGATGTGGACTTTTTGCGGCAGTTTATCCACCATTTCGTGGCAAAGTTGATCCCAGTTTTCGCCCTTGTAGATGCGTTTGCGGGTTTGGCGGTCGAAATAAACAGCAATACGTTCAGGGTTGGCCTTCACATACTCATTTTCCTGTTCGCAATAATCCCTTATCCCAACCTGAACCAGGCGGCTGATTTGGGGAACTGTTTCCAATGCATTATAGAATATAGATGCGTGAGAGTATGTAAAGCCTTCGTAGGCGATTCTCAGATCGAGGTGGGCGTCAATATGAAGTAGGCCATAATCAGCATGTTGTTCACCTTGCAACTGCATGTATCCCAGCGGAATGCTGTGATCACCACCAACAAGGCCAACCATTTTTCCGCGATTTTTCCAGTATGCGGCCCTTTCTTTCACCCAGGCATTCATCGCGGCACAGGCTTCATTAACCTCACCAAGCTTTTTCTCAAGAACGGAATTGCTTAATGGATCTGCTCCTTCACCGATTGCCATTATGATATCATTTGCGTAATCTTTGGCTTTTTTGCCCATCGAAATCAAATCATCAGGACATTTATCCATAAAAATTCCACACTTCCATAATTGAGGATAATCATGATGGTACAGGTCAATCTGTAATGAGGCTTCCCCTATTACAGAAGGTCCTTCAGAAGTTCCTGAACCAAAACTAACCGTAACCTCCCATGGAACCGGGATGATAATGATATCGGACTGCTCTGCAGATAAAGGCAGGCCAAACAGGCCGGCTTCTGCGGTTGCTGCCGCATTCGGGTTAAAAGCAGCTATGATTTCTTCCCTGGTCATATTCTTTTGCATAATGCCAACTTTATAGATGTGCAAAAGTACTCATTCAGATGTGTGATTGTAATATTTTAAGATTACAGCCGGTTGGATGCATGAAATTATTCGATGAGACTCAAGGTTAAGGTCTGGAAGAAGAAAATAAGGTCATTGATTCAGAGTGGTATTGCCAGGTTATTGAGGTTGAAAAGAAGCAATAAGATTGATCCTGCCCACAGTGAAAATTTTAGAAATCCTTTAACCTGTTTGAGAATAACCCAAATTGAGCGATTTGAAAAGGAAAATAGCTCAATCCATCAGGAAATTGTAAGCAATTCAAAGTAAAGCAGTTTCATGGCTGTGGCGAATTGCAACAATTTCCAAATCGGGGTTTCCATAAGTAAAGCTCTTTTTCGCTTTGCTCAAATCGCTCAACTTAAGTCTTATTTCCCGGCCCTGTCTTCGTTGGTTTGTGCATCAATAACAGCAATGGTAACCATGTTTACAATTTCGGCAACCCCGGACCCCATCTGTAAAACATGCACCGATTTGTCCAGCCCCATCAATATAGGCCCGATGGCTTCGGCACCGCCTAATTCCTGAATGAGTTTATAGGCAATGTTTCCGGCAGTCAGATATGGAAAAATCAGGGTATTGGCCGGGCTACCAATCAGTTTGGAAAACGGAAAATTCTCACGGAGAAGATCATTGTTAAGGGCAAAATTTGCCTGCAAGTCTCCGTCAACTATCAGATCGGGATGATCGCGGTGCAGTTTCTCCACAGCCGACCTGACAAGAATGGGGATATTCCCTTCAACTGACCCGAAATTTGAATAAGAGAGCATCGCTATCCGCGGCTCTATATTAAATTGCCTGACGGCAGCGGCTGCCTGAAGGGTAATTTCAACAAGCGTATCAACATTGGGGTTCATATTCACTGTGGTGTCAGCAAAAAAGAAAGGCCCTTTTTTGGTAAGCATGATATACATGCCCGATACAACATTTGCACCTTCTTTTTTACCAATTATCCTCAGGGCCGGCCTTATGGTAGCCGGGTAGCTACTGGTAAGTCCGGAAATCATGGCATCGGCGAAGCCGTTTTCAACCAGGCTGGGGCCAAAGTAATTCCGGTGTGTCATCATATCGCGGGCGCCTGCCAGGTTAACACCCCTTCTCTTCCGCTTTTCGTAGAATTGTTGGGCAAACATCTCTCTGCGTTCATTCTCTTCGGGCGAGCGGGGATCGATGATCTCAACCCCTTCCAGTTCAAGTTCATTGGTTTTGATCAGATCGAGAATGATATCACGGCTTCCCAACAGTATGGGTACAGCAATTCCATCATCAAATACAATTTCAGCCGCTTTCAGAATTTTGTAGTTCTCAGCCTCGGCAAACACCACCCTTTTGGGGTTTTTCTTGGCCCTGGCCTTGATCTGCCGTATCAGCGGGTTTGACAAACCAAGTCGCTTGCTAAGTTCATCGCGGTATGCATCCCAGTCTTCGATTGGCTTGCGGGCAACACCTGATTCCATAGCGGCCTTTGCGACTGCCGGTGCAATGCTGGTAATCAGCCGGGGATCATTGGGTTTGGGAATTATGTATTCTTTCCCGAATTTAAGGTTGGTTACCTGGTAGGCAATATTGACTTCTTCGGGTACCGGCTGTTTGGCCAGGTCGGCCAGTGCATGAGCAGCGGCAAGCTTCATTTCTTCGTTAATCGCTTTAGCCCTTACATCAAGCGCTCCCCTGAAAATATAAGGGAAACCTAAAACATTGTTTACCTGGTTGGGAAAATCAGAGCGGCCGGTGCCCATAATAATGTCGGGGCGGGTGGCTACTGCCAGATCGTAAGCAATTTCAGGGACCGGATTGGCCAGCGCAAAAACGATGGGATTTTCATTCATGCTCAGCAGCATTTCAGAAGTTACTACCCCGGCAACCGATAATCCGAGGAACATATCTGCTCCCGTGATTGCTTCTGCTAGCGTTGTAATATTTTTATCAGTAACAAACTTTTGTTTGACAGGGTTAAGGTCGGTTCTTACCTTGGTAAGAACCCCTTTGGAATCAACCATAATAAGATTTCCGGGGTTGAGGCCCAGCGAGAGGTAAAGCCTGGCACACGACACTGCAGCAGCACCGGCCCCGTTTATCACTACTTTTATGTCTTCAATTTTCTTTCCGTTGATCTGCAAAGCATTCAGCAGGCCGGCCGAGGTAATAATGGCGGTTCCATGCTGGTCGTCGTGCATAAGGGGAATATCCAGGGCCTCTTTCAGCCTTTCCTCAATTTCAAAACATTCCGGTGCCTTGATGTCCTCAAGGTTAATGCCACCGAAAGTCGGGGCTATGGCTTTAACGGTATTAATGACACCTTCGATTGTTTTATCGTTGATTTCGATGTCGAAAACATCGATATCGGCAAAAATTTTAAAAAGCAGTCCCTTCCCTTCCATCACAGGTTTTCCGGCCTCAGGGCCGATATCGCCCAGGCCAAGAACCGCGGTACCATTTGATATTACCGCAACGAGATTGCCTTTGGCGGTGTATTTATAGACATCGTCGGGATTGGCTTTAATTTCCAGACAGGGCTCGGCTACACCAGGACTATAGGCCAGCGACAAATCATATTGAGATTGATGAGGTTTGGTGGGAACGACTTCGATTTTGCCAGGCCGCCCTTCGGCGTGATAAGCCAGCGCATTTTTTTTACTCAGAGGGATTTTCATACTTTTAGGATTTTCAGGTAGTTGTCCAAAGAACTCAAACAGGATACAATCATAGCAAATGTATGAAACCCGACAAGAAAAACAAAAAATACGGATAACTATTCAAAATAACTTCATGATGTCAGGGCTAAGGGAGGGTTTTAAATTATCAAATAAATCCAATACGGTTTTCAAAGGCCAATACCTCAGAGAAATACAAGTCCCTGAAAACAGATCCTCATAATAAGTTTGTCTTTCACTGTTTTCAGACAAAAAACCACCAAAGTCAAACAATTATCTCTATTTTTGCCGGTTAACAGGAACGATGCCAATCTATGTATGCATTTATTGAAGGAGCGATCAGTGAAATTACGCCTGCATCGGTTGTAATTGAGTGCCATGGCGTGGGGTACGATATCTCGATTTCTGTTAACACTTACTCACAAATTAAGGACCTGGCCAGTTGCAGGTTACTCACACATCTGGCGGTTCGGGAAGATGCCATGATTTTGTTTGGCTTTGCAAAGGAACAGGAAAGAGCGCTTTTCAGGAACCTGATTTCTGTTTCGGGTGTTGGAGCCGGAACCGCACGCCTTATCTTATCTTCGTTGACACCCGAAGAAGTCTCGGGCGCCATTGCTTCAGGGAATGTTCCACTTCTTCAACGCGTTAAGGGCATAGGAGGTAAAACAGCCCAACGAATCATAATTGACCTGAAAGATAAACTTGGGAAAGACCCCGGCTTAAGGGAAATTTTAGGAAGCCCGCACAATACAAAGAAAGAAGAGGCGTTATCTGCTTTAACTATACTTGGCTTTAATAAATCGCTGGCAGAGAAAACGATTGATAAAATCCTGAAGGACGAAGGCACTCCTTTAACAGTTGAACAACTGATAAAGAGTGCTTTAAAAATTATGTAACACTAAAAAAGAAAACGGAGACTTTGTTTATGAAATAAAGGTTGTAGGAGCCTCTTTTCATCATCCGGTTCACCGTTGACCCGATCGGTTAAACACACAAAATACTGAAGTTTCTTGGAGCGTATTGTAAAAATTTCGTTACGGCTTTTTGTACTGGTTTTTATTGTTTCCATTGCCTGGGGTATCCCGGCAGCACCTGGTCTCCAATATAATGCTGAAGTCAATGGCGTGCCTGTAGTTCCTCCCGACACTACCCGTCCGGGAGGTGTGTTGCCTTACCCACTTCCTGAACCGGATCCGGGAACCACGACAGTGCCTACCGATAAAAACAAACTCTTTCTCGGCAACCCTTCAAACTTCACGGAGGATTTCATTTACGACCCGGTTACCCAAACCTACACTTACGTTCAGAAAGCCGGCGACCTTCAACTCAGTTCCCCAACACCCTACAGCTTTGAAGAATACCAGCAGCTCGACATGAACCGTTCGTTGCAGAATTACTGGCGCGAACGGGCTGTTTCATCAGGTGGCGGTGCCAGCCGAACAGGAATTATTCCGCAGATACACATCGGAGGCGAAGCATTTGACCGTATTTTCGGCGGAAATACCATCGACATCCGTCCACAGGGGAGTGCCGAAGTTACCTTTGGTGTACTTTCAAACCGTCGCGATGACCCGGCACTTGACCCGAGACAGCGCCGCAATACGAACTTCGATTTCCAGCAGCGCATCCAGATGAGTGTGATGGCCAAAA
The DNA here is from genome assembly GCA_038325075.1 of Bacteroidales bacterium. GTDB lineage: Bacteria > Bacteroidota > Bacteroidia > Bacteroidales > Lentimicrobiaceae > Lentimicrobium. Next base: position 16,617 of record JBBQIQ010000049.1, read on the forward strand.
TCGGCGATAAAATTGAATTCAACACCAACTACAATACCGAAGCCACCTTTGAATTCGAGCAGAAACTTAAGCTCAAATACGAAGGTAAAGAAGATGAAATACTCAAACTGATTGAAGCCGGCGATGTTACCTTTCCGCTTAACAGTACCCTGATAACCGGAAGTCAGAGTTTGTTTGGCCTGAAAACGCAGTTGCAGTTCGGCCGGGCTACCGTTACCGGTGTTTTTTCGCAGCAAAAGAGTGAAACATCCACCATTACGGTGCAAGGCGGTGCCCAAACCAGCAAATTCAGTGTAAAGGCGCTTGATTACGAGGATAATAAACACTACTTTCTCGCCCAGTATTTTGCCGATAATTATGACAATGCCCTCAGCAAACTGCCGATTGTTAATTCCAATGTCAACATTACCAAAATTGAAGTCTGGATTACGAACATAGGACCTGCTGTAACCGATAACAGGAACATTGTGGCCTTTATGGATCTTGCCGAGAAAAATCCATACAATCAGTCCATTATACCCAACGCCTGGCAAACATATCCCGATAACAGGGCGAATGACCTCCTGACTAAATTCGACACGACCAATATCCGGAATATCAACAAGATAACCGATTACCTGACCGGAGCACCTTTTGGTTATGTATCGGGGCTTGATTACGATAAGATAGAAAATGCCCGTAAGCTCAACAGCAGTGAGTTTTCCTACAACTCAAAACTTGGTTTCATCTCCCTGAACTCAACCCTGAACTCCGATCAGGTGCTGGCTGTTGCTTATCAGTACACGGTAATCGGACAGGACAGCATTTACCAGGTTGGAGAGTTTTCTGATCAGGGGATTGCCCCTCCGGGGACTCTGATGGTTAAACTCTTAAAGAGCACAGCTCTGAACACCAGGGTTCCGATTTGGAACCTTATGATGAAAAACGTTTATAACATCGGGGCATTTCAATTAAACCGTGAGGACTTTATCCTGAACATCCTTTATTCAGGAAATGAAAACACCGTGCCAACCGGTTATTTTACCGAAGGGCCTGAAGGTGTGAAGGGGATTCCTCTGATCCGGGTGTTTAACTTCGATAACCTCGACAACCAATCGAACCCTCCGCACGATGGGATGTTTGACTTTATCGACAATGCAGCGCGGCAGGGAGGTACCATCCAGGCATCCAACGGACGGGTCTTTTTTACGATCCGTGAACCATTCGGCAGCTATTTGCGCAACAAACTCAACGATCAGACGCTTGCTGATAAATACTGCTTCGATTCGCTTTATACCCTCACAAAAAGCGGGGCCCAGCAATATCCCGACAAGAACCGTTATACGCTCGAAGGGCTATATAAATCTTCCGGCGGATCTGAGATTTCGCTCAATGCCCTCAATGTTCCACAGGGATCTGTTCGCGTAACAGCCGGTGGTATTCCTCTTACTGAAAATGTTGAATACACGGTTGACTACACCCTCGGAAGAGTGAAGATTATAAACGAAGGCATTCTCAACTCAGGGACACCCATCAGCATCTCACTCGAAAACAATGCGACCTTCAACCTGCAGACCCAAACAATGATGGGTATGCATGTCGATTATAAAGTCAACAAGGACCTGCTGATCGGGGCCACACTGCTCAACCTGCACGAGCGCCCGCTTACGCAGAAAACCAATTTCGGGCAGGAACCGATTTCAAACACGATGTGGGGTGTTGACCTGAGTTATCAGACTGAATCGATGTTCCTGACAAAGCTGATCGACAAACTGCCATTTTACAATACAAAAACCATTTCCCGGATCCAGATGAACGGGGAATTTGCCCATTTTATCCCCGGACACTCAAGGGCAGTGGGCAAAACCGGCACCTCCTATATAGATGATTTTGAAGGTGCCAAATCGACCATCGACCTCAAGAATATCGGCACCTGGTTTATCGCCAGCACACCACAGGGGCAGACTTCAAGGGATATGTTTCCTGAAGCGGCCCCCGGCACTGGTTTAAGTTACGGTTTCAACCGCGCCAAATTTGCCTGGTACACTGTAGCCCAGCTCTTTTATGAAAAAAACAGCAGCCAGACGCCCGATTTGGGAAGCAGCGCCGAAAAGAAGAACGAGCTCTCGAAAAACTCTGTGAGGAATGTAAGGGAGTCGGAGCTATTCCCCAATGCCGATGCACCCAACGGAACCCCGATGAACGTCTCAATGTTCAACATTGCCTATTTCCCTGAAGAAAAGGGACCTTACAATTACGATGTATTACCATCGGGTCTTTCAAAGGGAATTTCGGAAACAGGCAGGCTGCTGATGCCCAAAACACGTTGGGGGGGCATTATGCGCAAAATTGAATCCACTGATTTTGAAGCTTCTAATGTTGAGTACATTGAGTTCTGGATGATGGATCCATTCTCCGAAGATACCCTGCACAACGGAGGGGATTTGTATTTCAATCTTGGCGATGTTTCGGAAGATATCCTGAGGGATAGCCGCAAGAGTTATGAGAATGGCCTGCCAACTTCAGAAGAAGTTAAAAATGTTGATACAACCATTTGGGGTAGGGTTCCAACCCTGCAGGCCCTGGTTGATGGTTTCGATAACAATGTAAATGCCAGGCCTTTTCAGGATGTTGGTTACGATGGGTTAAGGGACGAGGATGAACGTTCATTCTTCGAAGGTGAATATCTCAACCGGATTGCCAATCTTTACGGGACTTCATCCGAAGTGTTTCAACAAGCATTCAATGATCCAAGCGCTGATAATTATCAGTATTACCTTGGAGACAATCTTGACCAGAATCCGGTTTTTAACAGTGTAGTTCAGCGATATAAGAATTTTAACGGGGTTGATGGCAACTCTCCGGCTTCGGAGCAAGCAGCCAACGACAACAGCCAGTCAACACGAAAACAGAACGTTGAAGACATCAACGGTGACAACACGCTGAACGAGCAGGAACGCTATTTCCAGTATCGTGTGCGGTTAGATCCTGATCGCATGAATGTTGGGGAGAATTATATTTCGGATATGTATGAAGCCACTGGCATTCCGCTCGAAAACGGCAAGACTGGCCAGGTAAAATGGTATCAGTTCAAAATCCCCGTTCAGAGCCCTGATCAGGTTATTGGGAATATCCAGGATTTTAAGAGTATCCGGTTCATGCGTATGTACCTCAAGAATTTTGAGAGACCTGTGGTCGTCCGTTTGGCAACCCTCGAACTGGTAAGGGGGGAATGGCGCAAGTACTACAGCAATCTGCTGTCCCCGGGCGAATATGTTCCCGATCCCAACCAAAGTGAAACCAATTTTGATATTTCAACGGTCAGTGTCGAAGAAAACGGTAGCAGGGTTCCAATACCTTATGTGTTGCCTCCCGATATAGAACGCGAAATTAATGTTGGAACCACCAACTATTCGCGGCTTAACGAGCAGGCCATGGTACTGAAGGTGTGTGATCTGCTCGATGGCGATGCACGTGGGACCTACAAAACCACTGATTTCGATTTCAGGCAGTACAAAAAGCTTAAAATGTACATTCATGCTGAGAAATCAATTGAAAATCAGGAACTAAATAAAGGAGATCTAACTGTTTTTGTCAGGGTGGGGTCCGATTTTACCGAGAATTACTACGAATATGAAATCCCGGTTGAATTTACTCCCTGGTATACTACTGCTGTCAATGACCGGCTGATATGGCCCGATGCCAACCGTATGGAGATCGAGCTTTCGAAACTGGTGGATGCAAAGCAGCAACGCAACGATGCCATGGGGCAGCCCGGTTCGATGATAACCGTGATTACCCCATACGAAGTTTATGACGGCGATAACCGGATAACCGTGGTTGGTATGCCAAGCCTGAGTGATATCAAAGCCTTTATGATCGGGGTAAGAAATCCTAAAAAACGGGATATTTCCGATCTTGATGATGGAGAGAATAAGTGTGGTGAAATCTGGGTGAATGAACTAAGGCTTACCGATTTTGACGAAAAGAGCGGTATGGCTGCCACCGCGCGCATTTCAGCAAATCTTGCCGACCTGGGCAATGTGGTGGTTTCGGGAAGCTATTCGACTCCGGGATTCGGAAGCATAGAGAAAAAAATAAATGAGCGTCAGCAGGCTGCCATCAGCCAGATAGATGCTGCGACCAATATTCAGCTTGGAAAATTTTTCCCCGAAAAAGCCGGTATCAAAATCCCGATGCACATCGACTATTCGGAAATGCGTACCACTCCGAAATACAACCCGCTCGATCCGGATATTTTGTTCAGTGAGGTAGTCCGTGACCTTGACAATGCCGGGAAAGATTCTGTCCGCAACAAAATACAGGACATAACCAGGCGAACCAACATCAATTTCGTGAATATGCGAAAGGAAAAAGTCGGCGCCAAAGGCAAACCACAGATTTATGACATCGAAAATTTTGACTTCACCTACGCCTATTCGCATATTTATCATCAGAATATTGACATTGAATACGATAGCCGCAAACAATACAGGGGAGGGGTAGGCTATAATTACATCAATAACCCAAAACCTGTTAAACCTCTGCAGGGTGTAAAATTCCTTCAAAGTAAATCTCTGGCCATTATCAAGGATTTCAATTTCTATTATATGCCAAAGATGTTCTCGTTCCGCACCGACATGAACCGCCAATACAGCGAACGATTGCTGCGAAACAAGACCGGGGCGCTGGTGCTGATTGAACCTACCTTTACCAAAACCTGGGACTGGAACCGTCTTTTCGATCTGAAATATGATTTGTCGCAGTCGCTTAAACTCGAATACCAGGCCAATGCCAATGCTTATATCAACGAACCTCCCGGCCGCATCGACCGCAATGCCGATGACTACAAGCTTAAACGCGACTCGATTTGGGATGAGATTTATAGTTTCGGTAGCATGAACCGGTTCACCCAGAACATGAGCCTGAATTACATCGTGCCCATCAATAAAATCCCACTTTTCAACTGGATTAACCTGAATACGAGATATGCCAGCACCTTCCGGTGGGAAGCATCACCCCGTTCGATACAGAGTATTATGGGCAACACCATCGAAAACTCAAACACCATCAACATCAATGGAAGTGCAAGGTTAACGAACCTGTATAATAAAGTTGGGTTCCTCAGAAAAATCGGACAGTCGGGCAAACAAGCCACACCCCAGCGGCCCGGCCCTGGCGCAAGGCAAGGCGGCGTTGATAAAAATGAGAAAAAGGAAGAACCTATTGAAGAATTAGCCGCCGATTCTACCAAGACAAAAAAACCATCGGCCATTTTTAAAATGTTGGGCACAGGGCTCGTTAAACTGGTTATTGGATTTAAGGATGTACAGCTCAACTATACTGAATCAAACGGCACCCTGCTGCCGGGATTTACACCAAAACCCGATATTTTTGGAAGCAGGCTTACGGATATGGCGCCCGGTTTCGGTTTTGCTTTCGGGAGTCAGGAGGATATCCGCCAACAGGCCGTTGATAAAAACTGGCTCACCACCGATACCCTTCTTAACAATGCATATGTTACCCGGCTGACCAGGAATCTGACTGCCAGGGCAACCTATGAGCCTTTCCCTGAGTTTAGGATTGACTTTACGGCTGATAAAACTGAATCGTTCGGGCACCAGGAGTATTTTAAAGCAAATAGCGCCGGTGAATTTAAAGCCACATCACCGCAGGACCGTGGATCATTCAGTATTTCATTCATTGCCTGGAAAACTGCATTTAAAAAAGACGGGGAGGAGAATATTTCAGAAACCTTTGAACAGTTTAAAGAAAACCGTAGGGTGATTGCTGCCAGGCTAAGTGTAGAGAACCCATTCTCAACAGGTATCGACTCAACCGGCTATCCCATGGGTTACGGCCCGGGTTCGCAGGAAGTGCTCATTCCGGCATTTATAGCGGCTTATTCGGGCCGTGACGCCAAACAGATTGCCTTGTCTCCTTTCCCGAAAATCCCTGTTCCAAACTGGAGTTTCAGGTATGGGGGGTTATCGAAATTAGCATTCTTCAAACGATATTTTAAAACAATAAACATTGCCCATACTTACAGATCGACCTATTCTGTAGGAAATTATGTTACCAACATAGATTATCTTGAGGAGATGGGTTTTCCGTCAACCTTTGATTTTGCCGGCAATTATATTCCGAAAAACAGAATTGAAATGGTATCCCTAACCGAACAATTCAGCCCGTTGCTTGGCATAGATATGACCTGGAACAACAGCCTGATTTCGAAACTGGAATATAAAAGATCTCGTAACCTTTCGCTTAGTTTCGTAAACAACCAGCTTACAGAGGTGTCGAGCAAAGAAATCGTTATCGGATTGGGCTACCGGTTTAAAGACGTTAAGTTGAACATATCATCCGGTGGAAAGAAGCAGCAACTAAAAAGCGACCTGAATGTAAAAATGGATCTTTCAATCCGCGACAATAAAACCGTATTGCGCAGGCTCGACGAAGAAATCAACCAGATTTCAACAGGCAACCGGATGATCTCCATCAATTCATCGGCCGACTATGTGATCAATCAGCGGTTTAATGTCAGGCTGTTCTTCGACAAAACCATTACCAATCCGTTTGTTTCGTCCCAGTTCCCGAATTCGACCACCAATGCAGGGGTCAGCCTGAGATTTACATTGGCACAATAAGAATAGAAATGAAATAAAAAAAACTGCCGCTAAATGGCAGTTTTTTTTATTTCTGCCCAAAGCCTGCCAAAGGCATCCGAAGCATCGGAGCCGGGCCTGAAAGCAACCAGCGGCTTCCGGTAAATGCCCATCTTTTCTACATCACTCAGGTAAGGAATATTTGTTTTGAGGAAGAATTCCTGTTGGTAATCCCAATCGTTCATGATTTCCCGGTGCATGTTTTTGCGCCGTTCAACCATAGAGAAAAATCCAGCATACCTACTCCCGGACCTCAATGGATGATCTGCAATAAAATCCCGAAATTCGTGATAGGTTCTTACCGAAAGCGTGGTAGGAACAACGGGTACCAGGATCAGGTCACTGGCATTAAAAATGGCTTCAGCCAGCCGGGTCAAACCCGGAGGGCAATCAATAAATATCCAGCTATAGCTGTTACTCAGAGGTTCGAGCATTTCGCGGATCCTTTCGCCTGGTCGTTTTACTTTTTCAAGAAGTGGCTCCAGGTCGCGAAAAGCAAAGGTTGATGGCAAAATATCGAGATGAATGTAATCCGTGGCCTTTATCTGGCTTTCAACCGGAGATTTACCCTTCAGCAGTTTTTTAACTGTGGTTTTAATTTTGGGTTTAACTTTCAGGTAAAAGGTTGATGAAGCCTGGGGGTCAAGATCGATCAGCAGGGTTTTTTCACCGGAAAAAGAAGCAAGGGCAGCCAGATTAACCGCTGTCGCAGTTTTTCCAACTCCGCCTTTAATACTATATATTGCTGTTACATACATTGGCTGTACATTCTGAATGATGAATTCATTGTTTTACATATCACTTAACATGATAATATAAAAGATTTTTAATATGATTTGCCCGACAACATGAAAATCAACAAGAGCATAAAGTTAGCAAGAAATTGGTCTTGTTTGAAAAACATTTATCGGCCTTAAGAAGACTGATTTAAATATATTGGGTTAGGCATCAAGGGCGCAGGGCATAGGGCGCAGGGCACAGGGAGCGAAGCAGCTTGGGAGAGCGAAGGGCAAAGGTTAGCCCCGTCCCCCGACACCCGTCCCCTGGCACCCGTCCCGGATTTCAAGAATCAACCTTATTTATTCATAAAACCTTAGTAATTAGACATAACCATCCCATCTCCGAACCATATTCCATCTTCCAACTTTATTAAAAATCGCCATTAAGATTGAGTCCACTCCGAAAACTACTAATTTGACACCATCCCGATCCCGTACGTACGAGACGACAATTTTAATATGTTGATATAAAATATTTTGTGTAACCTGCCTGCCTGAATGCGTCAAGCAGACAGGGATTGGTGTCCCCGCCTGCCATCGGGCAGGTTGATTCCCTGGTGTCTAAATTCCTTTTTTGACATTTCGGAGCAGGCTCAATAATGATTACTGAGAAAAGAAGATATTTGTAACCGCAACACCTGTTTAATTATCTAAGGCTTTGTCATTAGAAATTAGAAAATGGCATTCATTTACTTTTTCTGCTCATCAGAAGCAGGGGCGTTCTGAATCTTGATTTTGTCTTTTTTAGTGATACCTGAGAGTACTTCAACATTCACTCCGTCGCTCAGGCCGGTCTTGATGGTTTTCTTTTCGAAAATCTGGGGTGAGGTTTCCACTTCGACCGTGGCAGTGTCACCATTATATTTGATCAGGCTTTCCTGAACGGCCAGAACGCTGTCCCGGTGTTCAAGCACAATATCCGCATTGGCGCTGTAGCCGGCCCTGATAAAGAGATTGTCCTTCAGTGAAACGGCAGCGCGTATTTCA
>JBBQIQ010000050.1:0-24773 GCA_038325075.1 Bacteroidales bacterium
TCGCTACTTTGCCGGGATGCCCGGTTCTCTCTCTCTCTCTCTATCTCTCTCTCTCTCTCTCTACAGTAGCAATGTGTTGCATTATCATTCATTCTGATTTATTTCACTATTATACTATTTGATTAAATTTTTCATAAAAAATTATGCGCTAATTTATCAGATAAACGAATACTATACTGGTCTGCTTGAAAAGTATTTTGTAATTTATTCTCATTCTGAATAATCAAATTGAATCACAATACAATTGGAAAGAATCTCATCCATGAAAAAATTGGACAATAAGCTGAAAAAACTGTTTTTTACATCTTTTATTAATCCCGGGTTAAGCTGGTGAAGTAACATGAAACCTTTCACGATCTTGAAATAAAAACCTCTGTAGGGACACGACATGTCGTGTCCCTACAGAGGTTTTTATAGATGACGATTCTATAATCAGTTCCCAAACACCAGTTCACCATTCTGAACATCGAGGGTAATCTCAGAATCTTTATTCACCTCGCCCGAAAGAATTTTCTTCGACAACACATTCAGCACTTTGCGCTGTATCACCCTCTTCACCGGTCGTGCGCCATACTGCGGGTCGAAACCTTCAGCGGCAATCAGGGCAACAGCCTGATTGGTGACGGTGATTTTGATATTATTGCTGGCCAGCATGATTGCCAGATGATCTAACTGCAAACGGACAATCTGAATGATCTCGGCTTCGGTCAAAGGTTTGAACATTATCAGTTCATCAATCCTGTTAAGGAATTCCGGTCTGATGGTCTGCCTGAGCAATGCCATTACCTCAATGCGGGTAGCTTCGAAAACGGCTTCCTGGTTCTTTTCGGTCATTCCGGAAAGACGTTCGCTGATAATATGCGAGCCCAGGTTAGAAGTCATGATGATAATGGTATTCGTGAAGTCAGCTGTCCGGCCTTTGTTGTCGGTCAAACGGCCATCATCGAGCACCTGAAGCAGAATATTGAAAACATCGGGATGTGCTTTCTCAATCTCGTCAAGCAGCACAACAGAATAGGGTTTACGTCTTACTTTTTCGGTAAGCTGGCCGCCTTCGTCATAACCCACATAACCTGGAGGTGCGCCGATCAGCCTTGAAACTGCGTGGCGTTCCTGGTATTCCGACATATCGATCCTGACGAGTGCATTTTCATCATTGAAAAGAAATTCAGCCAGGGCTTTGGCCAGTTCGGTTTTCCCAACACCGGTGGTTCCCAGAAAAATAAATGAACCAATTGGCCTTTTGTTATCCTGCAGTCCGGCCCGGCTGCGGCGGATAGCATCGGCAATAGCGCCAATGGCTTCATCCTGTCCAACAACCCGCTTATGTAGCTCGTCCTCAAGTAGCAACAGCTTTTCACGTTCGCTCTGGAGCATTCGGCTTACGGGGATGCCTGTCCAGCGCGAAACGATGTCTGCGATTTCCTCAGCGCCGATCTCTTCCTTGATCAGTGCTGAATTTGATTGAAGTTCGTTTAGTTTAGTCTTTAGTGCATCAAGCTTTTGTTCGGCAGCTTTGATTTTTCCATATCTGATTTCGGCAACTCTGCCATAATCGCCTTCTCGTTCAGCCTTTTCAGCTTCAAATTTATACTCTTCTATCTCTTTTTTATTTTGTTGAATGCCATCAACCAGTTCTTTTTCGGCTTTCCATTTGGCTCTTAACGCGTTGCGTTCTTCACTCAGGTTAGCCAGGGCTTCGCTGATCGCTTTGATGCGGTTTTCATCGCCTTCACGTTTAATGGCGGCCTTTTCAATTTCAAGTTGTTTGATGTGGCGTTCAATTTCATCGAGAACTTCAGGTACAGAATTGATCTCCATCCGCAGTTTTGAAGCGGCTTCATCAATCAGGTCAATGGCCTTGTCGGGAAGAAAACGGTCGCTGATGTAACGCTGCGAAAGTTCGACGGCTGCAATGATGGCATCGTCCTTAATCCTGACCTGATGATGGGTTTCGTATTTCTCTTTTAATCCGCGCAGGATTGAAATGGCACTGAGGGTGTCGGGTTCATTGATCATCACGATCTGGAACCTGCGTTCGAGCGCTTTGTCTTTTTCAAAATATTTCTGGTATTCCTTTAAAGTGGTTGCACCGATGGCTCTTAACTCACCACGCGCAAGGGCTGGTTTCAGGATATTGGCGGCATCCATGGCACCTTCGCCACCTCCGGCACCTACCAGTGTGTGAATTTCATCAATAAAGAGTACAACTTCTCCATCAGAATCAATTACTTCGCGCACAACGCTTTTCAACCGTTCCTCAAATTCGCCCTTATATTTCGCACCGGCGATCAACGCACCCATGTCGAGTGAAAAAATTTGTTTCGATTTCAGGTTTTCCGGAACATCGCCATTGATAATACGATGCGCTAGTCCTTCCGCGATGGCGGTTTTCCCGACACCAGGTTCACCGATGAGGATAGGATTGTTTTTTGTGCGACGGGTCAATATCTGCAGAACGCGCCGTATTTCCTCGTCACGGCTGATGACCGGATCAAGTTTTCCGGCCCTCGCCAGTTCGTTCAGGTTTCGGGCGTAGCGGTTCAGGGCGTTCCAGGTTTCGTCTGAACTGGCGGTATTGGCTTTTGCCCCTTTTCTCATATCTTTAATGGAAGCCTTCAGGTCTTTTTCGGTAAGCCCCGCATTTTTTAGGATGTCGGAAGTGCGCCCGCCTGCAGCCATTAACCCGAAAAGCAAATGCTCAGCGGTAATAAACTCGTCACCGCTTTCTTTGGCAAAGCTTGTTGCGGCCTGCAGAACCTTTGATGACTGATTGCTGAAATACTGCTCTCCGCCCGTTACAACCGGTAATGATTTTAGTTCAGCTTTCACTATATTTTCAATAAGAGCAGGGTCAATGCCCGATTTTCTGAGCAGGAAGGCACCGGCATTTTCATCGGTAGCCAGCAAACTCTTCAGCAGATGAACCGGTTCAACCGCCTGATGATTCATTTCAGTTGCCAGCTCCTGTGCCTGCTGTATAACCTGTTGCGATTTTATGGTGAAATTGTTCAGATTCATAATATTCCCCTTTGTAATTGGATTTGATTTCTCCCCGATGGATCAAATTATCTGCCAATATATGAAAATCTATTATATCTGTCATAATGACATATTTAGCATCTGTTGTGTTGCCATTCTGGCGCATTTCTTTTTTTTGGGTTCATAAACAAAAATCGGAAATGCCTGTTACCTTTGTACTTTCTTAAAAAACACTTGTAAAAGTTCAGATTATGGCTAACAGATTGATGGATCCTATTGGGAGATTGATGGGATTAAGGTACAAATCGCACCCCTGGCATGGCGTTGAAATTGGAAGCGATGCCCCCAATATTATTACATGTTATGTTGAAATGGTTACCACTGACACCGTAAAATATGAAGTTGATAAAGTGTCGGGATATCTTAAAATTGACAGGCCCCAGAAATACTCAAATGTGTTGCCTGCTTTATACGGTTTTATTCCGCAAACCCTGTGTTCAAAAAAAGTGGCCGAATATGCTGCTTCCAAATCAGGGAAAAAGGATATTATTGGTGACGGGGATCCACTAGATGTATGTATTCTTGCCGAAAAAAGCATTTCACACGGCGATATTCTGGTGCAGGCCATTCCGATCGGCGGGTTCAGGATGATTGACGGAAATCAGGCTGACGATAAAATAATAGCGGTTTTAAAAAACGACGCGGTTTACGGCGATTACACCAACTTTGAACAATTGCCACCACTGATTGTCAACAGGTTAAAGCATTATTTTCTAACTTACAAAGACCTGCCCGGAAACCAGCGCGATTGTGAGATAACCCATACCTATGGTCCGGAAGAAGCACATGTTGTTATTGAAGCTTCCATTGAAGATTACAGGCAGAAATTTGAAAACCTTGATATTCTGCTTTCTGAAGTTTAGCCCGGATTATCCGGGCTTTTTTTTTAATTTTGTCATATAAAAGTCATGAATGGCGGAACACCCTAATATAAAAACAATGGTTCTGGGAGCCAGTCCTAATCCCGGTCGTTACTCCAACATCTGCATCAGCGATCTGGTCCTGTATAATTATCCTGTTGTTGCTATCGGGCTTCGCGAGGGGGAAGTTTCCGGAATCACGATTCAGAAGGGATTTCCTGAATGTGAAGGGGTTCATACTGTTACACTTTATCTCGGCCCTCAGAACCAGGAACAATATATCAGTTATATTCTTGAAGTTATAAAACCAAAACGGCTGATTTTTAACCCTGGAACCTGGAATCCGGAATTCGCTGAGAAAGCTAAAAATCAAGGCATTGTTGTCGAAAGTAAATGTACCCTGTTGATGTTGTCCGGAGGGTATTATTGAATTTACATATTTTACCTGCCTTTACACGAAAATCCCTCTTTTTGCGTTATCACCACGTTGCCTGAATAAAAATCAGTAATTTAGCACCTTTATTATAATCACACAACCCACTGGTTGTAAACAAAGTTACCCTTAAGCATGACAAAGCGTTTTGTGAATCTGTTTCTGACTTTTTTCAGTGTAATTCTAATTACTGTTGCTTCTACTCAGCCGGTTTTTTCACAGAATGCCACAACCGGTATTCAGGGAGGGGTGCTATGCCCTGAGAATGAATTCATTACTCCGGTGCTGGTTACCGGGCTTCAGGATATCGATTCTATTTCATTGGTTTTAAGATTTCCGGCCAACACCCTAACTTATATTGGCTACCTGAACCCTAATCCACAACTGTTTACCGGGTTCTCAAGTGTCACAGGTACAGATACATCTGTGTTTTTCACCTGGCATTCCGAAGCCCCCATCAGTATAGCCAATGGCAAATTGCTGGACCTTGAGTTTATGGCCGGCACCGAACCTGGATTACTTACCTGGGATGCAGATTCATGCTATTACCACAGCGCCACCGGAGATACAATAAAAATTACATTAACCGGTGATTCGATTACTTTTCATCCTGCTATAACCGTTGATATTGAGGAGATTAACCAAACATGTGAAGGTAAATGTGAAGCTAATATAGTGGTAATTGCCGGAGGCGGGCTGGCACCTTTCCAGTATTTGTGGAATGATGAGCAAATGGTCGTAAACCTTGATAACGCGGTGAAGCAGAATGCCTGTGGCGGAGATAATACGGTAAAGATAACCGATGCCAATGGTTGTGTGCTCGATACCATTTATGATGTTTCTGAATTGCCTGCAATACAGTTGGAAATCGAAACATTTCCTGATACCGTTTACATGCAGAATCCGCTTGTAAAATTCTCGTTTACCGAAGATCAGAGCATAGTTGAATGGCTTTGGGATTTTGGCGATGGATCGCAGAAATCCATCGAACGAAGCCCGGTTCATTTGTATCCGAGTGCGAAGTCGGTTTTTGAAAACGAAACAATGCCTGATAAATATATTGTTACCCTTATTGCAACGAATGATCAGGGATGTAGTAATGAGTTTTCGATAGAGATACCTGTTGCTGAAGTGCAGATATTTATACCCAACGTTTTTACGCCGCCTACCGACCCGAATGGCTATTTCAGAATCGCAAAGAAAAACGAAGGTTCCTCATCGGGAGACGAGTATGTTCCTATTATTTATGAATATCAGCGCATGGAGTTGTTTGTGCTCGACCGATGGGGGAGAAAGGTATTTGACAGCAGCAATTACAAAAATGACTGGGATGGCGGAAACCTTCCTGATGGAACCTATTACTACAGGTTAAATACATTCGGCTTTTTTCAGAACAAAACCTATACCGGGGCAGTGACAATTATCAGGGAGAAGTGAAGAAAGTGAAGAGAGTGAAGAAAGTGAAAAGTGAAAAGTGAAGAGAGTGAAGAGAGTGAAGAAAGTGAAGAAAGTGAAAAGCCTGTAAGCTTGACGCAGTCAGGCAGGTGAAAAGTTGGAAGTAAAGGCGCAATGCTTGCGTCTCCCAAACGCCCAAAGTGAAAAGTGAAGAAAGTGAAGAAAGTGAATAGTGAAAAGTGAAGTGAAGATGGGTAATAAAGACGCAATGCTTGCGTCTCCCATCCGTCCAGGAAGAGAAAAGTGAAGATGCTCTTTTGGACTCAACTTTAGATATTAGAAATTTGGCATTGGAAATTTAACATTGGAAATTCGTCATTCGTCATTCGTCATTCGTCATTCGTAATTCGTAATTTGAAATTCCTTTCACCGCTGGAAATCCATCTTATTAACTTCAATCTTTTCAATTTTCCTGAGATCCGCTTCAAGTTTTTCCCACTCAAGCGGATCGCCGGATAACTCAATCAGGATCAGTCCTCCTGAGCCATAATGCCCTTCATCTTCACTATCGTTGATGCCCAGCCGGGTGCGGATTGAGCATCCGTAAAGTGTCAGTACTTTTTGAACGCTTGCAGCAACTTCTGCGCGGTTGGTAACGTTAATTCCCAATACTCTTGTGATTGCCATAATATTGTTCCTGTTTAATAAATAAACGACATTTTCTGCATTTCAACTCCGCCTATCGTGGCGATTTCATCTTCAAATGCCAGCCATTCTTCGGGGCTGCCTGCAAGTTGCAGGATTACAATCCCAGCGCGGCTGCAGGTGTTTTCGTTGAGTTCATGAAATCCCAGCCTCGATTTAATCAGGTGGGCATATTTGGTGAGTGCCAACTGTGTTCGGCCTGCTTCTTTGATCCTGTCGCGGATCAACAGCCCTATAATCCTGGTTTCTTTCATTCTGGAGTATTGTTTTAGGAATAAATGATTAGAAATAAAGATCGCGTTCTCCGGACTGCACGCGAAGCAAACGAATTCTTAACTCATTGATGCTGACGGATTCTTCAGTCTTCTGAAGATCATCAAGATTTTTTTCTATGACCTCCCACCCCTTTTTCTTTGTATCGGCTGGAGCATAGTCCTCAAGATATTCTGCCAGAGTTAGCATGGCATTCGGTGAACAGAACCTCTTGATAAATCCGGGCACAGAAAATTCCATAAAGTGCTCACCGGTTCGACCACGGCGGTAACAAGCTGTGCAAAATGAAGGGAGGAAGTCGTTGCTGACCAGTTCGTCAACAATCTCGTTCAGCGAGCGGTTGTCGTTGATCTGAAATTGTTCGCGGTTGAGATCCTGTTTCTCATTTGCTGAATCAGCATAAGAGCCAAGTTCGAGTTTGGTGCCGCCATCAATCTGTGAAACCCCAAACTGAATAACTTCATGTCGGAGTTTGGCATTTTCACGGGCCGTGAGAATCATACCTGTGTAAGGAACTGCCAGCCTGAGAATAGCAACCAGCCGGGCAAATTCTTCATCGCTGACAGTATAGTCGGTGCCCATGTCCAGTTTTGAAGCATTCTGAATACGTGGAAACGAGATGGTATGCGGGCCAACATGGTAGCAGGCTTCGAGGTGGTTGGTATGCCTGACAAGTCCCATAACCTCATAGCGCCAGTCGTACAGGCCAAAAAGTGCACCGATTCCCACATCATCAATACCTGCTTCCTGTGCCCGGTCCAGACCGGTGAGTCGATAGTCAAAGTCGCGCTTTTTTCCACCGAGGTGATAAGTCTTGTAGGCTTCAGGATGATAGGTTTCCTGAAAAATCTGGTAAGTGCCAATGGCAGATTCTTTTACTATTCTGAAGCCTTCAATGTCCAGCGGTGCAGCATTGATGTTGACGCGCCTGATTTCTCCGGGTCCTTTCTTTACCCCATAAACAACCTTAACAGTATGGGCAATAAATTCAGGCGAATATTCCGGGTGCTCGCCGTAAACCAGGATTAGCCGCTTTTGCCCGTTGTCTTCGAGTGCCTCAACTTCGTGAATGAGTTCCTGATCGTCCAGTGTTTTCCTGATAGCTTCTTTGTTTGAAGTCCGGAAGCCACAATACTTGCAGTTGTTGGTGCATTTGTTGCCAACATAAAGTGGTGCAAACAAAACGATGCGGTTACCATAAACCCGTTTTTTCAATTCACGGGCACCTTCTTTTATCTCTTCAATCAGTTCAGGATCAGTTGCATTGATGAGAATGGCAGTTTCCCGGAGTGTAAGTCTTTTTTTATCGAGCGATTTTGCAATCACAGCCCGCACTGATTCCTTGTCCGATTTGGTATTGTTTATATAATCCCAAAGTTCCTCAGGATCGATAAAGGGTTTCATTCTTTGGTCGGGAATTCTACATTTCTCGGGTGTAAAAATCATTATATGTTGATATTTAATGAGTTGTGAGACAAAAGATTTAAGTGCAAAATTACTAAATAACCAGCTTTAAAGCCAGTATTTTCAAGTAATTCATTCATTTATATTGGCAACCTCAACCTTATCCTTAACCTTAACCTCAATCTCCATAAGAGTTCAGACTTCCACAATCAGGTTGTCGTATGCCAGGTGAACATTTGGCGGGAGTTTCTTTTCAACTTCCTCGTGTAAGCCCAGAAAATGACTGATATGGGTAAGATAGGCCCTTTCGGGCTGAAGCTCTTCGATCAGGGCAAGGGCTTCGGCAAGCGAAAGATGTGAGATGTGCTTTGAGTTTCGGAGTGCATTCATTACCAGCACCTTAGATCCCCGTATCTTGTACTTCTCTTCTTCCGGGATCAGGCTGGCATCGGTTATATAGGTCAGATCACCGATCCGGTAGCCGAATACGGGCAATTTGTTGTGCATCACCTGTACGGGCCGGATGGTTGTTTGCCCGATTGTAAATGGCTCATTGGTTATCTCATGAATGGTAAGCTGAGGAGCCCCGAAATAGCGATTTTCAGAGAAAATGTAAGGAAATTCGGTTTGTATGGCTTCCATCACATTTTTCGATCCGTAAATCGGGATGTTCTTATTCAGTATGTAATTGAAAGCCCGAATATCGTCGAGGCCGGCGATATGATCGCGGTGCTCATGGGTGAAAATTACGGCATCAATGTCTTCTACATTTTGTTTCAGCATCTGAAACCTGAAATCTGGTCCGCAGTCAATAACTATGCTCTGATTATCAACCCTGACTATGGCAGAAGTCCGGAAACGCTTATCGTGTGCGTCTGGCGACTTGCAAACCGGACAATTGCAGGCTATAACCGGCACTCCGATGGATGTACCAGTTCCAAGAAATGTGATTTGTATCGTTGAAGATTCCGGGTTTTGCATATTTATTAAATCAGTAAATAAGTTCTCCGACTTCATTAAGGTCTGATTCGAGTTGATTGATCATTTGTTCAGGGCTCGAAAACTGCAGTTCATCCCGTATTCTCTTAGCGAAAAATACCGTTGCCTGCTTGCCGGTTAAGCCAAAAATTTCTTCAAAAAGATGAATGTCAATGATAATATCTTCAATTTTCCTAACTTCAACCGGCAGCGAGTTCTTAATATTAAGTATTCCTTTATAAAACTCGCCTTCAATCATCACATTAACCGCATAAACCCCATCCATAGGAACCAGTTTGTTTTCTTCATCAATCTTTATCCGCAAAGTCCGAAAGTTCAGTTCACGACAGGTAGCGCTGCCTTCGAACAATTCGCTCATGATAATGTAATGATGGTCGAGATAGGCATTGGCCCGTTGAATGCGTCCTTCAAGAAGTGCCTTGCGGATAAGGGTTGAACTGACTGTTTCGTTGTGGATGTCCTGTTCAGGGATTTCCTCGACGCCAAACCCGTAATACTGGCCCAACTCATAGAGGTAATCAAAGTTGCCCTCACGGTTATGCCCGAAGTGATGGTTGAACCCTATGACAATTTTTTTTGCAGCGAGTTTGCCAACCAGGATATTCCTGATAAAGTCGATGGATGAGATTTCTGAAAACTCTTTGGTGAAATTCAGGATAAATAGGTTATCAAGTCCGGTTTTTCTGAGCAACTCGATCTTTTCTCGTTGTGAATTGATCAGTAGCAGGGTTTTACCGGCTGTATCAGGAAAAAGAACTTTACGCGGATGCGGATGAAAAGTAACGAGTACCGATTCCCCATCCATGGAATTGGCAATTTCGTGCAAGCGGTTTAAAATCGTTTTATGGCCAATATGCACTCCATCGAAGGAACCGGTTGTCACTACCGGGTTCTTGATTTTTCCAATATTATCTAAGCTGTAGAAGATTTTCATGCAACAGAAGCAAGCTAAAAATTAGGCTTTCTTTACAAAATAGGCTATCTTTTCAAGCATGGTAATCATATCGTATTCCTGCAAATAGACATGAGGCGGCACATTGAGTGGTTTGGGCGAAAAGTTAAGTATGCCCCGGATGCCATTCATTATCAATACCTCAGCTACTATAACAGCCTCTTCGCCAGGGACGGAAATTACAGCTATTGAAATTCCTTCACGCTTGATGATTTCTGTCAATTGGTCCACATGGTAACACTGGACTCCGGCATAAATTTTATCTGTTTTCTCGGGGTTTTTATCAAAAGCAGCAACGATTGAAAGCTTTGTTCGTTTTCCACTGAAATAACCCATAATCGCTCTCCCGAGGTTCCCGATCCCAATTACAGCAACTTTCTGACCGTCGCGTGTGTCAATAATCTTACCAATAATTTCTACCAACTCCTTCACGTCGTAACCCTGTCTGAGGGTTCCGGTATAGCCGATCAGCATTAAATCGCGCCTGACCTGCACTGCGGTAATGTGTAGCAGGTTAGCTATTTCGTGCGAGAAAATATGCTGTTTCCCGCCAGAAAGGTAATTTAATAAGGCTCTCCGGTACTGGCTCAATCTTTCAACAGTCTTGTCAGGTAATTTTTTGTTCATTGCGGATGTTTTTGACTATTTAATTATTAACTGGAAATTTTACAGTGAATGTTGTGCCTTTGTCGGGTGTGCTTTGAATTTCTATCTCACCATGGTACATATCGACGATTTTCTTCATGATTGAGAGCCCAAGTCCCGAACCGGTAATATTTTTGGTTTTCAGGTTTTTTATCCTGACAAAGTCCTTGAAAAGCCTTCCTTTATCTTCATCAGAAATGCCTATACCGGTATCGGATACCTGTATTATGACAGCATCTTTCTTCGATTCAATGAAAATATCCACCCGGCCGCCATTTTTGTTATACTTCACTGCATTCGAAATGAGGTTGTTGAAAATAATCTCAATTTCATTCGGATCGGCCTCCATCATCACATTCTCCTTCGTGTTCAGATAAATGTCAACGTCCTTTTGGATTGAATACGGTCGCATGGTGTCCACCGAGATCTGGGCAACCTTGGTAATATTGACCTGCTGCATATTCTGAACCGGCTTTCCGGACTCAATTTTAGTGAGGTCAAGTAAATCCATAATCAGCGTGCGCATCCCGTTAATCCTTTCAATTGAGCGGTCGATCATTTCCTGATATGCTGACATTTCTTCGCCAAACTGCCTGTCTTTCATCATTTTTATGTAGCCTTCAATCGCATTGATGGGCGCTTTTAACTCATGTGAAAGTACCGACAGGAATTGAAACCTGATCAGTTTTCCTTCCTTGTTCATTTTTTGGGTCATCCTTTTCAGGAAAAGCTGCTTGGTGATGTTTTCGATGGAAGACCTGAGTTCCTGCGGGGTGAAGGGCTTTGGAATAAAGTCATAAGCACCGTCACGCGTTGCTTTAACGGCCAATTCGAGCGATGCATAAGAAGTAATCATAACCACGACAATATCATACAGCTTCTTCTTCACATATTCAAGTACTTCAACTCCCTGAATGCCTGGTAACTTATTGTCGAGCAGGATTATGTCCGGCATTTCGCTGTCGATCAGTTCAATTCCCTCTTCGCCGGTAGCAGCTTCAAGCACCACAAATTCAATGTGTTCATCCATAAATGGATAATCTACTTTGAAATTCTGCAGTATGCGTTTCGTACCCATTCGTATGCCTGGTTCATCGTCAACCACCAGAATTTTGTATTCGGCCATTTATCAGATCTTAAGCAATTTGTTGATTTCCTTCTGCAACTGGTCGGCCCTTATTCCTTTGTCAAGAAACAGGTCGGCTTTGATCCACTGCTTGTTCTCATCAGAATTAACATCAAAGGTCATTCCGGTCTCAGCCGTTACGGCCGTGGCAATAATAATCGGAACATCCGGATATTTCCGCTTGATCTTGTAAGCAAGGATAAAACCACTGTCTTCGTTCTCCATCATCAGATCGAGGATAGCGAGGTCGGGTTTGGTGGTTTCTATAATCATTTCCGCCTCTTTCTGCCCATCGGCTGTAATGGTTTCGTAACCAAATTGTTCCACCTTAAGCTTCATCTGGAACAGATAATCCATATCATCGTCAACAATCAGCACTGTTTTCTTCATATTCAATTGATTTTATGCTTTCAGCGTACTATTTTAAAGCGTTTAATTCGTAATTATTCTTGGTATGGTAATCGTGAAAGTGGTACCTGTTGAACTTTTCAGAGGATCAGCATTTGATTTTACGCTGATACTGCCTTTGTGCATTTTCACAATTCCATAAATGATAGGTAGTCCCAGGCCGGTTCCTCTTCCGATTGCTTTTGTTGTAAAAAAAGGCGTGAACAGTTTTCCCATGTTTTCTTTGGCAATACCGGTTCCGTTATCAATGATGTAAACAGTGAACTCGTCGGCTGAATCAACAGCCTTTAAAAGGATACTTCCACCGGTTTCAGGCATTGCCTCTATCGCATTTTTAAGCAGGTTGGTAAAGACCTGGGCCATCTGGTCGTAATCAAGATTCGCTTCTGGATTCTTTAGCTGGCTTTCGAGGGAGATCTTTACATTCTGTGGCGAAATCACTGAACTGATA
This sequence comes from Bacteroidales bacterium, assembly GCA_038325075.1. Lineage (GTDB taxonomy): Bacteria > Bacteroidota > Bacteroidia > Bacteroidales > Lentimicrobiaceae > Lentimicrobium. The sequence goes on from JBBQIQ010000050.1 coordinate 12,694, forward strand.
GAATGCTCAAGCAGGTTGTTAAAGTTTATTTCCGAAAAATTCACCTGGTTCTTCCGGGCAAAGTTTAGTAGCCCGCCGACTATTTTTTTACAACGTTCAGCCTGTTCAACAATCAGTTCAAGGTCCTGACGAATTGGATCCTCTGCGTTGGTTTCGTCTTTCAGGATGTTACTGTACATAGTAATAACGCCGAGTGGGTTGTTCAACTCATGGGCAATGCCTGCCGAAAGCTGCCCAAGGCCGGCAAGTTTCTCCGATTGCTTCAGGGCTTCCTGGGTATTCGCAAGTTTCTCGTTTGAAATGTTCAATTCACGAACATAATTATGCAGCTTTTCTATGGCATAAGGGAGGCACATTTCTTGTTCTGCCAATCCACGGATAATGGCAATGGCATGATCCTGACATGAGTCATAACCGCAGGCCCCGCAGTCAAGATGGTCTTTTGGCTCAAATTTCCCCATTTTCTGAAGTACCAGCGTGATCTCGTCATCGGCAGGGCGTGCAACCCGTATATCCCTGCTCTGGAATTCGCGGTACAAATCGAGGCAACTGAATTCGTCCATGTCTTTTCGCCATTGTTTGTGATCCAGATTTTCGAGTTTATTGATCACATAGTCGCTGACGCTGGCCTGTTTTCTGTAACGCCTGCTGCTAGCTGAAAAGAATGGGTAGGGCGACATGCCGGGTCCCATGATGCAGCCTTCGCAACAAAGCAATTCGAGGTGTTCCTGTGCTATCTGACCACTTTCGAATTCCTTGATGGCTTCCTGAAAATCAATGCGGCCCTCGGCAACAATAACATTTCTTTCAAAAATATCTTCCTTAACACCCACAGTATTCAGGAGGCCCCTGCTTACTGGGAAAATGGCGCCCTTTCCACCCAAAGGCCCGTCAAATTCTGTGGGAACAACATCGGCTGGCTTCAGACCGGTTTGTGTGATCATTTCGCGCAACTCCCTGAATGTTAATGCTGCATCTATAAGGTTAGATTCGTCTTTTTTGGCAATACAAGGCCCGATAAAGACGATTTTCAGATCATCGCCGTAGCGTTTCCGCATAGCTTTGCTCATGGCAATCATTGGTGATACAATAGGGGCCAGTGAGTCTACAAGGTCGGGATGATAATGCTCAATATAACTCACAATAGCCGGGCAATCAGAGGAGATAACCGGAGGATAATTCCCTGACCCCATCAGTTTTTTGTACTCTACCGCTACCAGGTCAGCTCCGAAAGCAACCTCTGAAACGTAGTCAAATCCCAATTTTCTGATGAGCGAAACCAGGAGGCGATGATTCCTGATCTCGGAAAATTCTGCAGGAAAACTTGGGGCAACAATGGCTGCGGTGCGATATTTACTATCCGTAAGCAGTTTTACTTCATCCACTTCTTTGCGGAAAACCTTTGCATTCTGACTGCAGACTTTTACACAGTTGCCACAACCAATGCATCTTTCGGGGATAATTTCTGCCTGGCCGTTGCTGATTTTAATTGCTTTGGCCGGGCACTCCCGTACACAGGTATAGCAAACCCTGCACCGTTCCTTAACAGTGCTGACAAGATGTTTTTTTTGTCCGGGTTTTTCAGTTTCCATGCTTTGTTATCATTAACCTTTACAAAGGTACTTCCCGTTTTTTATAAGTTGTATGGAGCAATTCCACCGATTTCTTACCCATAGGTTCTCCCAGAAAATCACGGTATAATTCGAGAATTGCAGGATTTTTATAAGCAAATCTGATGGGGTCTTTGTCATCGATCTCATAAACGGTTTTTATCCTGGCTTTCAGTGTTCCTGATTCACTCCCGATTGGTTGGCCGCCGCCGTTGATACATCCGCCAGGGCAGGCCATCACTTCAATAAAATGAAGATCGCTGCGGCCGGCTTTAATTTCATTGATTAGTTTTGAAGCTTGCCGCACAGAGCTGACAACAGCAAATCCAAGCTTATAATCTCCAATTTTGAGCTTTACTTCTTTGTATTCGCGGGAGCTCCGCATCTCGGCAATTTTGGGTTGGTTTATATCTTTTCCCGTAATCCTGAAATAAAGCGACCGGATTAAAGCTTCGGTAACACCACCCGAAACACTCAGTAACCGCCCGGATGAACTTCGAACGTGAAACGGATTGTCAGCCAGTTCCGACTCCATTTGTTGTATGTCGATGCCATTCAGTCTGATAAACTGGGCCAGCTCACGGGTGGTCAAAACAGCATCAACATCCGAAATTCCTTTGTGGGTCATCTGCTCACGTTGTGCTTCAAACTTTTTGGCAGTGCAGGGCATGGCCGAAACTGTGTAAAGATTATCCGGATTAATGTGAAATAAATCCGTGTAATAACTGCTGATGACTGCGCCGAGCATTTGCTGCGGCGACTTGCAGGCCGAAAGATGTGGCAACATGTCCGGGTGCCATTGTTCTATGTACTTAACCCAGGCGGGACAATCGCTGCTGAAAACAGGTACATGTTGCCCGGATTTGATCCGGTGTTCCATTTCTGCAGCCAGTTCGGTGATATAAAGGTCGGCACCGAAAGAAGTCTCAAATACTTTGTCGAATCCGGTCCGGCGTAAGGTGGCATTCAAAATCCCGTTCATATCTTTGCCGGCTTTCAGCCCGAATTCTTCGCCAAGGGTAACTGATACTGTCGGAGAGTACTGCAGTACAACGTGAATATCAGGATTATGCAGTGCGTTTTGAAGATCCGACGAGTGTCTTTTTTCATGCAAAGCACCGGTAGGGCATGACATGATGCATTGTCCGCAGGTAATGCAACTCGAAAGGTTGATCTGTTTGTTGAATGGTGGGCCAATAATGGTTGTGTTGCCTCTGCCGATAAAGCCTAATGTAACAGCACCAACTATTTCGTCACACGTCCTGACACACCTTCCGCAAAGAATGCATTTGGCCGGGTCTCTGACAATGCTGGAACCTGAAGGATCGGTTTTGTATTTGTTTTTTTTGCCGGTAAACCGACGCTCACGTACATTCAAATCCTCGGCAAATTTCTGAAGTTCGCAATTCCCGTTTCTTTCGCAGTAAAGGCAATCATCCGGATGATTGCTCAGCAACAGCTCAACATTGGTTTTTCGGGCATTTACAACCCTGGGCGAATGGGTTTTAATTTTCATCCACTCTTCAACCGGATACGAACAGGCGGTTATCAGGTTGCTTTTCCCTTCTACCTCCACCACGCACATTCTGCACGAACCGGTTGGATAAAGTCCTGGCATGTGACAAAGCGTAGGTACTTTTATGCCACTCCTTTCAAGGGCTTCAAGTATGGTTTCGCCTTTGCGGGCTGTGATGGTTTTATTGTTGACTTCTATCGTAAAGTTCATGTTTTGCCTTTTTTTTGACTTAAATTTATTTGACAAAAACAGCCACAAATTTGCATACATCATAGCATATTCCACACCCAATGCATTTGTCTTCGATGATAAAATGAGGATTGCGGGGTGAACCAATGATGGCAGTGGTCGGGCATTTTTTTGCACAGGCAGTGCAGCCGGTACACTTTTCGATATCAATGTAATAGACCTTCAGATCTTTACAAACGTTGGCCCTGCACTTACGATCGAAGATATGTTCTTCAAACTCTTCCCTGAAATACTTAAGGGCACTGATCAGCGGATTTGGTGCGGTTTGCCCGAGGCCGCAGAGCGAAGTGTCGCGGATAACTTCGGCCAGGTTCGCCAACTGCATAACGCCTTTGAAACGTTCAAGGGTTTCGTGGCCGGTTTCATTCATAGGCCGGCGGGTTATGTTTTCAAGTATTTCATGCATTCTCCGGGAACCTTCGCGACAGGGAATACACTTGCCGCAGCTTTCACGCTGCAGGAAATCGGTAAAAAACATAGCGATATCCACCATGCAGGTATCCTCATCCATAACCACTAAACCCCCTGATCCCATTATGGTGCCTGCTTCCTGCAAAGCTTCATAATCAATCTTTACATCCAAGGCCTGCTCGGGAAGGCAACTACCTGAAGGTCCGCCAAGTTGAACGGCTTTAATTCGCTTACCATCGCGTACGCCACCGGCAATATGGTAAATCAGATCATTCAGCGAAGTGCCCATGGTAACCTCAACAAGTCCGGTAGTGGTTATCTTTCCGGCAAGGGCAAAAACTTTGGTTCCCTTGCTGTTGGCAGTACCGATTGCCGAAAACCACGCCGGGCCGTGTTCAAGAATGGCCGGAACATTTGCGAGGGTTTCAACGTTATTTACTACGGTTGGCTTGCCAAACAGGCCTCTGGAGGCTGGAAAAGGTGGTTTGGGCCTCGGGGTTCCCCGCTTCCCCTCCAAACTTGATATCAATGCAGTTTCTTCTCCACATACAAAAGCTCCTGCTCCTTCACGAACCTGAACTGTAAGACTATAGCCACTATTAAGGATATTATGCCCCAGTAAACCGGCTTCAATGGCCTGACTTATGCCAACCTTAAGTCTTTCAACTGCCAGCGTATATTCCGCGCGGACGTAGATATAGGCTTTTCGAGCATTTATTGCATAAGCAGCTATGGCAACCCCTTCAATAATTTTATGTGGATCGCCTTCAAACAGCGCGCGGTCCATAAATGCACCCGGGTCACTTTCATCGCCGTTGCAGATGAGATAGCGTTCTTCAGAATCTGAATTAAGGGCAGTTTTCCATTTTTTTCCGGTAGGGTATCCTCCGCCCCCGCGCCCTCTTAGCCCACTCTCCTCAATTATTTCGCATACCTTTTCTGATGCGTAATTGCGAAGTACACGGGTAAGCGATTTATAACCTCCACGGGCAATGTATTCTTCAATTGAAAAAGGATTGATGATGCCGCAGTTTCTCAGAACCAACCGGTTTTGTAACCTGAAAAAAGGCATTTCATTTAGTAATCTGACATTGTCCCAGGCTTCGTGATGCGGATGCGAATACTGACCAAGTACATTATCTCCCGGAACGTCTGCATTCAGAATATCATCAAGCAAAGCCTCAACTTTAGGAGCTGTAATTTTTGAAAATGAAATTCGTCTCTTCCCCGGCAATTGAATGTCAACCAACGGTTCATGAATACAAAGTCCAATGCAGCCGACTTCAACAACTTCGGCATCAATATTTTTTTCACTCAGGTAACTATTTATTGCCTGAAGGGTTTCCCCAGCCCCGGCAATCATACCGCAGGTTCCGGTCCCAATGTAAATAACAGGCTTAAGCACTGCATCGCGTTTTAAAAAGCTGATGTGTTTCTCCGTTGCTGCCGGATTTTCTGATGGTTTGTTCAGCAAAACATAGTCCCTGAGAATACCTGAGTTAAAATGGTTGGAAGCAGTCATAATTAAATTATTTTGCTTTGCAGTTATCAATAATCCCTTTTAAGTCGCGTGGCTGAATGCCAGGGTAATATTTATCATTTACAGCTATGACAGGCGACAGGGCACAGGCACCCATACAGTTAACGACTTCGATACTGAACATCCCATCCCGGGTTGTCTGGCCCTGTTTTATCTTCAGCAACCTTTCCGCTTCCGTGATTATTCTTGCTGATTTTTCGATGTGGCAGGCCGTTCCGTGGCAAATCTGTATATGAAATCTACCTTTTGGTTCAAACCTGAACTGATTGTAAAAAGTAGCAACCCCGTATATTTTACTGGTTGGAAGGCTGAGCGACGCACCGATCTGGTTAATGGATTCCTCTGACAAGTATCCCAATTCATGTTGAATTTCCTGAAGCAAAGGAAGCAGGCCGTCGCGCTGCACATTGAGGTGTTTTTTTATTATTTCATCTAATTTATCTGACATGGATAAGGTTTGTTCAGATGACTAAAGTCGTTGTATCTTTGCAAAGTTCCTGACAGGTTCTTTACCTTGATTAAAATTCGCTGATAAAATTACTGTTATTTTCTTAACAATGTTATTTCTTTAACAGATATTTTTATTAAAAAATACTATTTTTGTTCTTGCTGAAGAATGAAGCGACTTTTGAGAAAGCCTGATCGTTGAAACAAATTATTGAAGCGCGGGAAATAATGTTCCTTACACATTGAATAAAGCAGGAATGGAACAAAAAGTTGACATTCAGATTTGTCTTGGAAGTTCCTGCTTTTCGCGGGGAAATAAAAGTCTCGTAAAAGTAATTGAACAATACCTGACCGATAATAACATCAGGCACCTGGTTAATTTTCACGGCGCACATTGTTTCAGCAGTTGCGACAAAGGTCCTTTGGTTAAAATTGACGGTAAAGAGTATCAGCAATTGAATGAGGAGAAGGTATTGGCAATACTGAATGATCTGTTCGGCCATACTTCCTCTAATCTTTGAGAACCAGCGTGAGCAAAAAATTATCGGTTTAGTCCCGATATAAAACAAAATTAGGATGAAACCACCACTCATTACAATCGACAGCGAAAAATGCATGGTTTGTTTTGCCTGCGTAAGAGCCTGTCCTGTTAATGCAATTCAGGTAAAATCGAATGTTGAGGCGCCGGTCGTTGTTCACGACAGATGCATTGGTTGCGGAAGCTGCCTGCAGGTGTGCGCTCCTTTGGCGATCTCATACCGCGATTCCCGTGAGGAGACTAAAACCCTTCTTGCTTCCGGCAGTAAAGTTGCCGCCATTGTGGCTCCAAGCATTTCCGGTGAGTTTGACGACATTACTGATTACCGGAAATTTGTCAGGATGATCAGGGAACTTGGATTTTCGTATGTTAATGAAGTTTCATTTGGTGTTGACATGGTCGCAGAGCAATACCACGAACTATTCAGCAATTTTATGGGCAGGTATTACATTACAGCCAACTGCCCACCCATTGTAGCGCTTATTGAAAAATTCTTTCCAGGGATTATCGATAACCTTGCTCCGATAATAACGCCTATGATTGCTACAGGTCAGCTTGTCAGACAGTTGTATGGTGAAGATATCAAGGTTGTCTATATTGGGCCATGTATCGCTGCCAAAGACGAGGCTTTGCGTTATGAAGGCAACTCAAAGGTGGATGCTGTGCTTACTTTCGTCGAATTGCGGGAACTTTTCAATGAATTTGGAATAAAGGAAAGCACGGTAGAATATTCTGATTTTGATCCCCCGCTCGGGTACAAAGGGTCGCTTTACGCGGTTAGTAATGGGATTTTACAGGCTGCAAACCTGAGTGAGGATCTGATGCAGGGTAGCATTATTACTGCAGAAGGTAAAGAAAATGTGTTGGAGGCCGTCCGCGAATTCGAATCTTCGGTCGATTTTATCCGAAAGCATTTTAATCTTTTCTACTGTGAAGGTTGCCTCATGGGACCCGGTACCTCGCACGGAGGTAAAAAATATGCCCGCAAAACCTTAGTTACCGATTATGCGAATAAAAAACTTAAGAATTTTGATATTCCAACCTGGCAGAAAGCCTGTAAAAAAAACATAGCGGCTGCAGATTTTAAAGCCGGATTCCATTTGGATGACCAGCGTTTGCCTGATCCGCCCGAAGGAAAGATTAATGAAATACTGAAAGTTATCGGCAAACTGAATTCTGAAGATAAGTTAGGCTGTGGAGCGTGTGGTTTCGATTCATGCCGCGATTTTGCCAAAGCCGTCGCTCAGGGCCTTACAAAAACCGATATGTGTATTACTTATTCTCAAAAAAGTAAACAGGATTTCATAAAGACGCTGAAACTCACCAACGAAAAGCTTGCTCATACTCAGGAGGCCTATGTTGAATCTGAGCAGAAGGCGCGTAAGGAGCAACAACTGGCTCAGGAGGCTCTTGAGCGCACCTCTTCTATGCTTCAGAAACTTCCCAGTGCCATTGTTATTGTTGACGAAAACCTTAAAGTTATTGAGTCGAACCAAAGTTTTATCAATATTCTTGGTGAAGATGCTGCCGATATAAATGAAATAATTCCCGGCTTAGTTGGGGCTGATCTTAAAACCCTGCTGCCGTTCCAGTTTTATAAGCTGTTCTCCGGAGTTATTTCAAACAACGAAAACCTTATCAATCGCGATGTTCACCTGGGTGAAAAGTTGCTGAATGTTTCCGTATTCTCCATCAAGAAAGGAAAAATAGCCGGGGCTGTTTTGCGCGATATGTACCTGCCCGAAGTGCGCAAAGAGGAGGTAATCAACCGGGTGACAGAAGTCATTGATGAGAACCTCGACCTGGTGCAGAAAATTGCTTTCCTGCTTGGCGAAGGAGCTGCAAAAACTGAGCGTATGCTCAATTCCATCATCGAGTCCCACAAAGCAGCTAAAAAGTAGCCAGGCCAATGGATAACAGGTTTTACATTGAAGTCAATGCTGAATTAAAGAATCATCATGAGTCGCGAATTTGCGGCGATGTGTTTCTCTCGAGACGTATTAACGAAGAAAACAGGATCATTGCGGTTTTATCGGACGGGATGGGGCATGGCGTAAAGGCTAACATGCTTGCTATCCTCACTGCTACAATGGCTCTGAATTTTACCCTGGAGCACAAGGAGATACACCGCATTGCCGAGATTATTATGAATACCCTGCCGGTATGCAGTGAACGCAAAATGAGCTATTCAACTTTTACCATTGTTGATATTGAATTTGACGGAAAAGTCAGAATTCTTGAATACGACAACCCGCAGGCTGTTTTGATGCGGGGTAAAAATATTCTGGAACCTGAATGGACCTGTGTTATGCTCAGTGGTGAGAAAAATGCTGGCAAAGAGCTTAAAAGCTGCGAGTTTATTCCTGAAAAAGAAGACAGGATTATCATTTTCAGTGATGGGGTGGCGCAGTCGGGCCTTGGCAGTGGAAAATACCTGTTTGGCTGGGGTCGCGACAATGCGGCACAGTATATCGAAGAACTGGTAACCCATGAGCCGGAGATTTCGGCTTTGCAACTATCGCATAAGGTAGTCAATATGGCGCATGTCAACGATGGCTATCTTTCGAAAGATGATACCAGTTGTGCAGTCATATACTTCAGAAACCCACGCCGGATGCTGGTGTGCACCGGTCCGCCGTTTGAGGACCAGAACGATGCAAAACTGGCAGGAATTGTTAAGGATTTTGACGGGCGAAAAATCGTTTGCGGTGCGACCACTGCTGATATCATCTCCAGGGAACTGAACCGGCACATCGAAGACTCCTTCGAGTTCGACGACCCCGACCTGCCACCCATTTCGATGATGGAAGGCATTGACCTTGTTACAGAAGGTATTCTCACCCTTGGCAAAGTCACAGAAATCCTGAAGACGTATAATAACAGTACCCGCTTAACCAAAGGTCCGGCTGATCGTATTGTAAAAATGCTGATCGAAAGTGATGAGATTCACTTTATCATTGGAACACGCATCAACATCGCGCATCAGGACCCAAGCCTGCCGGTTGAGCTGGAAATACGGCGAACAGTTGTTAAACGCATTGCCCGCCTGCTCGAGGAGAAGTTTCTGAAAGAAGTAAGAGTGACATTTATCTAAGTGGCTTAGGATAGGGTAATTAAAATTTCTAATTTCTAATTTGGGAAACCTGTTAATTCTGTTAATCCTTTCTCAAATCTAATAAAATACAGAATACATTGATAATATTGGGTGTTTGGAAGTTCTCAAATTGGTACCCTTAGCGAGGACGCTAAGGGTAGTTTTAAAGAGAGGCGGAGTGGAGCCCCCCAGTGGCTAAGGAATGCTGGAATAATGGAAACATTTAAAAGGTGTAAAGAAGGAGGGGGGTAATATCTAATATCTAATTTCTAATTTGGGAAACCTGTTAATTCTGTTAATCCTGTCTGAATTTAAATGATGGTCAATGGACACATTTAAAAGGTGTAAGGAAGGAGGGGGGTAATATCTAATGTCTAATTTCTAATTTGGGAAACCTGTTAATTCTGTTAATCCTGTCTGAAATTAAATGATGGTCAATGGAAACATTTAAAAGGTGTAAGGAAGCAGTCGTATTCAATATCTAATTTCTAATTTCTAATTTCTAATTCGGAAAAACTGTTAATTTTGTTAATCCTGTCTGAAATTAAATGATAGTCAATGGAAACATTTAAAAGGTGTAAAGAAGGATGGGGGGTAATATCTAATATCTAATTTCTAATTTGGGAAACCTGTTAATTCTGTTAATCCTGTCTGAATTTAAATGATGGTCAATGGAAATTAAAGTTGTGTTATTGTTTCTATATCATTGATTATGATGATATTGGGTTTTAGAAATTAGAAATTAGAAATTAGAAATTTATCTTTTCTCCTTGTCATATACTTAGAAGCAGAACTTTCAACAGCAGGAACCGTCCCTCGTCCCCCGTCCCTTGGTCACTGAGCGAAGTCGAAGTGCGTCCCAATTAAACCAAAGTAAATTAAAACTTAAAAACCCAAACACATGAAAATTACCTTCGAAGGCGCCAAAAAAGTAATAGCTGAACACAATGGCTATCGGATAGTGACAGACCAACCAGTAAGAAGTGGGGGAGAAGGCGCTGCTCCGGCTCCTTTCGATTTATTTTTAGCTTCCATCGGGACCTGTGCGGGCATTTATGTAAAATCCTTCTGCGATCAGCGGGGTATTCCAACCGAAGGGATTAGCCTCGAACAGGATATGAAGTTCGATCAGGCGACACATCTGATAACCAATCTTGATATCAGGATAATTTTGCCGGCTTCCTTTCCTGAAAAGTACAGGGATGCGGTGATAAATTCTGCCAACCTGTGTGCTGTAAAACGTCATCTGCACAATCCGCCGGCAATGACTGTGGTAGCTGAGATTGGATAAGGAAGTTTTGATATAATAGAAATGGCCCCCACATTTCTGCTGAGGCCATTATGCAATAACGGAGGTTTTTACCTATAACCGTTCGTCAACAATCGATTTGTCGAGCAGGCCTTTGAGGTCGTATAAAACGGCATCTTTTGTACCCAAAGCCCTCACATCCATTTCTTTGAATTCATTGTGGGCTACCGCCAGTACTATGGCATCGTAGTCAGTACCTGGCTTTTCGATCATTGAGATGCCATATTCATGTTTTACTTCGGCAGCATCTGCCCAGGGGTCAAATACATCAACAAGGCATGAGTATTCTTTAAACTCGGCTACCACGTCAACCACACGGGAGTTTCTGATATCGGGACAGTTTTCCTTAAAAGTCATCCCCAATACCAGTACACGGCTGCCGGCAATGGTGTGTCCTTTCTGTATCATCCGTTTAATAACCCTGTTGGCAACATAAAATCCCATATTGTCATTAAGTCGGCGTCCGGCAAGGATAATTTCGGGATTATAGCCCAGTTCCTGTGCTTTGTGGGTAAGGTAATAGGGGTCAACGCCAATACAGTGACCACCAACCAGGCCGGGGAAGAATTTAAGGAAATTCCACTTGGTACCGGCCGCAGCCAGTACTTCGTGGGTGTCAATGCCCATTTTATTGAATATCAGCGCAAGCTCATTCACAAAAGCAATGTTGATGTCGCGCTGCGAGTTCTCAATTACTTTTGCCGCTTCAGCAACTTTAAGGCTCGAAGCCATATAGGTTCCGGCAGTGATGATGCTTTTGTAAAGATTATCAACCTTAACAGCGATCTCTGGCGTTGAACCGGATGTAACCTTTAATATTTTAGTTACCGTGTGTACTTTGTCGCCCGGGTTAATTCGTTCGGGCGAATAGCCACAGTAGAAATCCTGATTGAACTTCAGGCCACTGTGCTTTTCGAGAATGGGGACACACTCCTCTTCAGTTGCACCCGGGTAAACAGTGGACTCATAAATGACGATATCACCCTTTTTAAGTACCTTACCTACCGATTCGGAAGCCTTTATCAAAGGGGTAAGATCGGGCCGTTTGTGTTTATCGATCGGAGTTGGTACTGTAACAATAAAATAGTTACATGATTTTAGGTCATCAAGTTGTGTAGTGTATTTAAGATGAAGAGCAGATTTAAGGTCCTCATCCGATGTTTCGAGGGTGCGGTCGTGTCCGGCCACGAGTTCGTCAATCCGTTGTTGATGAATGTCGAAACCCGTTACAGGAAATTTCTTGCCAAACTCAACAGCTAACGGCAGGCCGACATAGCCAAGTCCGATTACGCCAATGTTTATTGATTCGTTCATAAAAACAGTATTTTAATGCCTGAAATTATATTATTGGTTAACAATTAGTTAC
>JBBQIQ010000051.1:0-24728 GCA_038325075.1 Bacteroidales bacterium
CGGAAATAAAAACAGAACTTTAAAAGTGTATGAAGAGACTGCTGCGTTGAAAGATTATGAGGGCTTGGTGCGTCAAATAATAATTACCGGAAACGGCAAAATCAAACCCGCTATTATCATAACAAACGAATTTGACCTGAGTCTGGACAAGCTAATCCGCAAATATGCCAGGCGTTGGCTGGTGGAGAAAACCATATCGGAACAAATCGAGTTCTTTCACCTTAACCATGTATCATCGTCTATGGTTATCAAAGTTGATTTCGATTTAACAATGAGTATTTTAGCGTATAATCTTTATCGCTTGTTTGCTATGGATTTGGTAAGGTATGAACATCTTACCGCACAATCAATATACGAGAAATTCATTTCCAATGAAGGCGATGTGGAAATTGGGAATGAACTTATTACAATCAAGTTGAAAAAGAAAAGAAATCTTCCCATGGTTCTCGAAACCATGAAGAAGTTTGAAACGATCAAAATACCCTTTCTTAAAAACAAAAAAATAATTGTTCAGGGTGCTTCGTATTCGTAGAAATTACGTGAAGGTGGTTACCGTGAAAATCCGTGATTTACTGATATTAGAGGAAAAGGACCTGTCTGTTTTTTGGTCTATAACAGATAGCCCATTGAAAGGGCTTCCTTTTTTAACCCGAGCGCCAGTTGTCTTCTGATCAGTTTATGGAGCATTTCCAGTTTGGCATCCATTGTAAGAATCTGATTTTCGATAATCTCTTTTGCCCCTGGGATTTGAGCGGCTTGTTCAATTTCTTCCCGGGTTGGAACCGCTTCTGAGGATCCAAGTTTACCAAGTTCATTACCCGAAAGTAAGGGGCTGTTTTTAAGATGAACCGGCAGGGCATCTATGCCAATGGCAGGTTTCGCCAGCGGCTTTTCAACTTCGAATAAAGCATTGCCATTTGCTCTCACATAATAATCGCCACCCATCCGGCCGACCAGATCAATTCTTTGGGTGTCGATCAATCCATCGGTTTTCAGAATCTCTTCATTGATATGAACCAGTAAAACCTCACAAATAACCAGGTTGGCGGCTCCGCCACCGGATCCGGTTTCAATCACCTGCCTGACTTTGCATTCCCATTGTACCGGTGATTCTGCAACCCTAAATGGTTTTATTTTTTCCGATGCAATGGCTGTAAATCCTGCTTTCTCAAATTCATTCACCCCTTTCGGGAACTCGGTACTGGCGAGGCTTACCTGCTCCACCATACTGTAAGTCACAGCGTTGATAACGACTTCCGGCACCTGCTTCAGGTTATCGAAGGTGTCTTTGGTTGTATTATCACGGCCCCTTCGTGATGGGCTAAAGATAATGGTACTTGGGTTCACGCCAAAAGCGTTGAAAAAGCTGAAAGGGGAGAGGTTGGGCCGCCCTTCGGCATCTATGGTACTGGCAAAAGCTATGGGTCTGGGTGCAATGGCCCCGAGCATCAGTTTGTGAAGTTCGGCGTGTGAAATGATGGAAGGATCGAAGGTTTTATGCATTGAAGTTGGTTTAAATGACGAATGACGAATGATGAATGACGAATGACAAAAACCTGCCAGTCGCACTTCAGACTGGTGACGAATGTCCTTCGGCAAGAGCCTGCCTGTATGCCGGCAAGGTGCATCTAAACAGAGTATTCACAGGCAGACAAGCTGAGGGACCGGGGTCGGAAGTCGGCCCTTCGACAAGAGCTCAGGGACCGGGCTCGGAGGTCAGTAATTCGACACGAGCTCAGTGACCGGGGTCGGAAGTCGGCCCTTCGACAAGAGCTCAGGGACCGGGGTCGGAGGTCAGCAATTCGACAAGAGCTCCGGGGTCGGAAGTTGGAAGTATGAAATATATTGAGCAGGATCGTTACTGACCACCAGGCATTTGCCTCTGGTGTTATGTCAGGTGTAAAATATCGCATAGAATGAAATGAAACTTCCATCACTTAACCGGATTTCTACTTTTTACTATAGACATGACACTAGTGCGGTTTTGCGGGTAAAATTTTGGTTACACATTCGCCGAAGCCTACCCTTAAGCCGTCCTTTTCTGCATAGCCACGTATGATCAGGGTGTCGTTGTCGTTGATAAATTTGCGTTCTGATCCATCATTAAGCTTAATGGGATTTGCTCCCCGCCAGGTCAGTTCCAGCATCGAACCATAGGAACCGGGCTCCGACCCGCTGATGGTTCCGGAAGCATACAGGTCGCCGGTGTTGATATTGCACCCGTTCACCGTGTGATGGGCCAGTTGCTGGCAGATGTTCCAGTACATATACCTGAAATTTGACCGGCATACCAGGTTTTCAACCCCGTTTTCCGGTTGGATGATTACGTCCAGGTTGATGTCAAAATTTCTCAGGCCATCCGTCCGGAGATATGGCAGAACTTCAGGATCCTGTTCAGGGCCTTTTACCCTGAAAGGTTCCAGTGCATCAAGGGTAACAATCCAGGGCGAAACCACAGAGCCAAAGTTTTTTGAGAGAAACGGTCCCAAAGGAACATATTCCCAAGATTGTATATCCCTGGCAGATAGGTCGTTGAATAAAAGAAAACCGAAGATATAATCTTCTGCTTCAGCAGCGGGTACGCTATCGCCCAGTTCTGTCGGTTGACCAACCACAAAAGCCATCTCCAACTCAAAATCAAGCATTTGGGAAGGGCCGAACACTGGTTTGTCAGCACCCTGTGGCAGGGTCTGGCCTTTCGGGCGATGAATACCGGTGCCTGAAACAACGATGGATGAGGCCCTGCCATGATAACCAACCGGCAAATGCCGCCAGTTTGGCAACAGCGCATTGGCCGGATCGCGGAACATCCTGCCCACATTTGTTGCGTGCTCTATGCTGGAATAAAAGTCGGTGTAATCGGTCACCCGGACAGGCATCAGCATGGTAATATTCTCAATATGACGAAGCCCAACTGCCTGAATCGATACCAGCAGGTCATCATCATCGTGTTTGAAATAATCATCACTGAATACCTGCTGTATCCTTTTCCGCACGGCCCGATGCGCTTCCTGGCCCATTCCGATAAAGTCATTGAGCGTTGTCTGACTGAATACACCTTCAAAATCAAATTCCAGATCGTCGAAAACATGAAACCATGCGAGTTTTTCAAGATCAATAGCGTAGTCTCCAATGCGCGAAACAGCGTTTATTTTGCCGGGAACTACTTCAGCAATGCCATACGGCAGATTTTCAAGAGGAAAATCGCTGTCGGCGGGTATTTCAATCCAGGATTTCATTTGCATGTGAAAAGTCTATAGTCTAAAGTAAAAAGTTAAAAGTGAAGTCAGAAGTCAGCCCTTCGACATGGTTCGACATGGTTCGACAAGAGCTCACCAACCGAGAGCTCACCAACCGAGAGCTCAGGGACCGAGGTCGGAAGTCAGCCCTTCGACATGGTTCGACAAGAGCTCACCAACCGAGAGCTCAGGGACCGAGGTCGGAAGTCAGCCCTTCGACATGGTTCGACAAGAACTCACCAACCGAGAGCTCAGGGACCGAGGTTAGATGTCAGAAGTCAGAAGTCAGAAGTCAGAAGTCAGATGTCAAAGGTCAAAGGTCAGAAGTAAGATAGAAGTCAGAAATTGAGATTGGAAATTAGAAATTAGAAATTAGAAATTAGAAATTTGAAATCCGCAATCCGCAAACCACAATCCGCAATCCGCAATCCACAATCCGCAATCCGCAACCGAACGAAGTGAGTTCACCGAAGGTAATCCGCAATCCGCAATCTAAAGGGTGCCTCTCTTCTCCTGTTCCAACTCAATGGCCTCAAACAACGCTTTGAAGTTTCCCTTGCCGAACGATTTGGCCCCTTTGCGCTGAATGATCTCGTAAAAAACAGTTGGTCTGTCTTCAACGGGCTTGGTGAATATCTGTAAAAGATAGCCTTCATCATCGCGGTCAACCAGGATGCCCAACTCTTTCAAAGCCAGTATTTCTTCATCAATTTTTCCGACACGGTTTAAAACGGTGTCATAATATGTTCCGGGGACTGTCAGAAACTCAATACCGCGTTTCCGCAATTCGCTGACTGTATCAAGGATGTTATCAGTCGCCATGGCTACATGCTGAACACCGCTGGTTCCGTAATAATCGAGGTATTCTTCAACCTGGGAACGCTTTTTGCCTTCAGCCGGTTCATTGATCGGGAATTTAATCCGGCCGTTCCCGTTGGTCATTACCTTGCTCATCAAAGCGGTATATTCAGTTGAGATGTCTTTGTCATCAAACGAAGCCAGTTGAGTGAACCCCATTACGTCACCATAAAAATTGACCCATTTGTTCATTTCATTCCAACCAACATTGCCTACCATGTGGTCAACATATTTCAATCCAACATCAGCAGTCCGGTATTCCGGATTCCAGGCTACATAGCCCGGAAGAAACGGCCCGTTGTAATTTTTGCGTTCCACGAATACATGCACGGTTTCGCCGTAGGTGTGAATTCCAGAAAGAACGACTTCTCCGTGTTTGTCTTTTTCAACCCGGGGCTCAAAATATGATTTGGCGCCGCGGGCGGTGGTTTCCTGCCACGATTTTCGGGCGTCGTCAACCCAAAGGGCAACAACCTTAACACCGTCGCCCCGTTTCATGCCATGGATGCCGATTGCGCTGTCAGGAACAAGGGAAGAAGTAAACACGAAGCGGATTTTATCCTGCATAAGCACATAAGAGGTGCGGTCTTTCAGGCCTGTTTCAAGTCCGGCGTAAGCCAAAGGCTGAAACCCAAATGCAGTCTGGTAAAAAAAAGCAGCCTGTTTGGCATTGCCCACGTAAAATTCAACATAATCGGTGCCGTTGATCGGCAGGAAATCTTCTTTAATGTCCATTTTTATCAGATTGCTTTTGAAAAAGATTGTTTATCGGGTAGCTCATTTCGTTGATGGTGTTTCATAATTTACTCAATCCATGACTTGTGATAGTCCGGATCTTCGATTTCCATGGCCTGTTTGGTAAGCCACAATGGTTTGAAAGTGTCAACCATCACGGCAAGTTCTTTTGTTTCTTTAGCGCCGAGGCTTTTCTCAACCGTTCCCGGATGTGGTCCGTGAGGAATGCCTATGGGGTGGAGGGTAATCTGACCTTTATCGACATGTTTCCGACTCATAAATTCTCCGTCAACGTAATACAAAACCTCGTCAGAGTCAACATTGCTGTGGTTATATGGGACCGGGACCGATAACGGATGATAGTCATACATCCTTGGCACAAAAGCGCACATCACAAAATTGTGGGCTTCAAAGGTCTGATGAACCGGTGGCGGCTGATGAATACGCCCGGTTATCGGCTCGAAATCGTGAATGGATAAAGCATACGGGTAATGATAGCCATCCCAGCCAATGACATCAAACGGGTGACTGGCATAGTGGTATGGAAACAACTGATTTTCCTTTTTGACCATGACCACAAAATCACCTTTCTCATCATGTGTTACCAGGTTCGCGGGTATGCGGATGTCACGTTCACAAAAAGGGGCATGCTCTTCAAATTGACCCATCTTGTTGACATATTTCTTCGGAAAACGAATGGGACTGTAAGATTCAACAATGAATAGCCGGTTTGCAGTGGTGTCAAATTCCAATTGATAAATTACCCCGCGCGGAATGATCAGGTGATCTCCATAACCAAAGCGGAGTTCGCCGTACATAGTTTTCAGGATTCCCGCCCCCTCATGCACAAAGATCATTTCGGTAGCCTGCGAATTCTTGAAGAAATAATCTGTCATAGAATTTCCGGGCGCTGCCAGCACAATGCACAAATCGTTGTTTACAAGCACAGGAACCCGGCTTTGCAGGTAATCATCGGCAGGTTTAACCCGAAACCCCTGGAAACTACGGTGCTGCATATTGTTGTGCACAGCAATTTCTGGCCTGGCATCTATCGGTGCGTCTATCGACTTTACCATCGTAGGTGGGTAAAGATGATAGGTCAAAGAATAGGCATCGGAAAAGCCTTCGGTTGAAACAAGCTGCTCTGAATAGAGGTTGCCGTCGGGCTTCCTGAATTGGATGTGGCGCTTGGGCGGGATTTGCCCAAGGGTGTGGTAATGGGACATTGGCTATGAAATTGGATTTATGCTTTTGAATTGAGGTATAAAGATATAAAAACGATTGTCAGAATAACAAACAAAAAAGCCTAATGTTCAGTAAAATCAGCCCGTCCTTTAGGGCGGGTTTTAAATTGGTTATTTTAAATGAAGGCAAAATCCTGAAAAAATTATCATGAATATGCAAATTTTTAAGGATTTTGCTTCGTTTCTTATTCCGTTTACAACCCGCATTAAAGGGCAGGACTATTCATGGAGTCCTGAATAAAATCAAAACAGTATCTAAGTTTTACCAGGCTTTTGTATGGTTAGTTGAAATGTTTGCATAATAAAAAACGGCAGGATATAATCACCTGCCGTTTCAATTTATTTATCTGTATTTATCTTTTAATGATAACCTTCACAATGTTCTCTTTTTGATTTACCCTTTTGATTTTGAAGAAATACAGCCCTTCAGGAAATTGAGAAAGATCTGCTAACACATTATCGGCAGGCGGATTATCTGAATTATTCCATAATTCCTTTCCGGTGATAGATACTACTGATACCGACTTAATCAGGGAAGCTCCACGGGGAGAAGTTTCAACTTTTACAAACCCGGTTGAAGGATTTGGATAGATGATAAATCCGGCAGATCCCGGGTTTTTTATACCAACCGGCATGTAGAAATTAGAAACCAATTCCCGGTTGCCATTCACAATAAATGAGTAGTTGGAGTTGGATGAAATTATATTATCTGATTCTGTCCAGTTTAGGAAAATATAACCGCTGTTTGCATAAGCATTGAGGTTGGCTGTTTCCCCTTCGGTGTATGTGCCGCTGCCTGTTGCATACCCTCCCTCACCCGGATCGGCTGAGGCCAGAATGGTGAACTGTTGTCCAAAATTGGCTGTAAGATTTCTGTTTGAATTGGCTGTAAATGTGTAAGAAGGGCTTGTCGAAACCTGGGCTCCGTTTTCAGTCCAGTCAGTAAACACCCAGCCATTGTTGGGGCTTGCATTTACAGTAACCTGTTCACCTGCATTGTAAACACCTCCTCCGCTGGTAATTCCGCCAGATGAAGGCACTGAAGAGGTCGTAATGGTATATTGGTTTATTTGCTGGGTGAAATTGGCAACAAGGTTACGGTCCGAATTGGCAGCAAATGAAAAAGCCGGGTAAACACTAACCACTGACCCATTTTCAGTCCAACTGCCAAAATTCCACCCGGTATTCGGGTTGGCCAGTATTGAAACCATTTCTCCGGCTTCATAAACACCCCCGCCTTCGGTCGAGCCGCCTTCGGCAGGGTTTGATGTTGTAACGATTGTATATTCAATGATTTGCTGTGTAAAATTGGCAATGAGGGTTCTGTTGCCGTTCACTGTAAAGGAATAGCCGGCAGAAGTAGAGACTATGTTTCCGTTTTCGGTCCAGTTAACAAAGTTCCAGCCGCTATTGGCTGTAGCCGATATGGTCGCCTGAGAGCCATAGGCGTATGAGCCTCCACCACCTACTGTTCCTGAATTCGTTGGGTTGACTGAAACTGATATGGAATACTGCAATAGCTGGAAATTAGCTAATAATGTCCTGTCGCCGGTTGCGGTAAAGGAGTAGTTTGCGCTGGCTGACACCACACCGCCATTTTCGGTCCAGTTAACGAAACTGTTACCGGCATTCGCAGAGGCGCTGAGGTTCACCTGAGATCCATAATCATAATCGCCCCCGCCTGAAGTGGTTCCGCCGTTTGCAGGTGCTGAAGAAGTTGAAATTGTATATTCTTCCAATCCGAAATTTGCAACCAGCAAGCGATCCCCACTTACTGTGAAGGTATAACTGGCATCAGCAGATACAACATTCCCGCTTTCAGTCCAGTTTGTAAAGTTGTATCCGGTCACCGGAATCGCGGTAACTGTAGCTTGTGTGCCAGTATTGTATGATCCCCCGCCTGAAGTTGTCCCTCCCTCAACAGGACTTGAATTGGTGCTTATCATAAAAGCCTGCACACCTGTAGCAGTAACCGAAACATCATCCACGTACCAGTAATCGTATTGGTAGAGATTTCCTTCTACAGTAAATGCAAGATAGGTAGTTGCGGAATTCAGGTTTGAGCTGATGGTGGTATTAACAATTTCAGGGCCCACATTACCACCTGATCCTGTTGCCAGTGACCATGCTTCGTTGCTCCAGGTGGTTCCATTGCTGCTCGACTGAACCCTCAGAGTCGCACCGGGGCCATAATTGTCGAGCATGTGCCTGAAGCTCAGGCTTAATTCCGTAACGCCCAAAGTATTAAAAGCAGGTGACACCAACCTGTTGGTAGCCGGGTTTCTGTCCTGCCAGGTTGAAATCATTTCATTGGCTGAGCCGCCGGCGTTGTTAGTAGCAGAAGATGACCAGTTTGGTAACACGTTGGTACCCACAACTTGTTGTGTCCAGCAGGGAGGAAATTCCCCACCGGCAAAGGATTGTGAATAAGGTAGTACAACCTGTCCGCACACGGTGGTTGCGCTGGTATTTACCCCTGTAGAATAGGTCAGGGTGCCATCGGCCGACCATAATTTGTAGTAATAGGTTGTTGCAGGAGAGAGTTGAATGTGGTTGAATGCAACTCCGTTTCCGGCATATATAACGTTTCCGCCTCCCGGAATGGTTGATCCGGCATTGTAGGTGGTGCCGGTTAGTGGTACGCCAAAGGTTGGCGAGGTGTTAAATGCCAGCACAACATTGTTGTTCGAGCCGTTTTTCTGCCAGCCCAGGTTAATTTGAGTGCCGCTGATGGCTGTTGCAGTTAAATTTGAAGGGTTGGCTACTGTGCTCATGCCAACTGTAAATGAAATGGTAGTGCCGGCCGTTGTGACATTATATATGTTCAATCCGCCCGGGCTGCCGTTTTGCAAAAATGAGGAAGGATTGCTGCCGTCGTTGATTGCTGTGCGGCCTGATGCCTGAGAGAAATAGGCGCTTGAGGGGCTTCCGTTAACCGTTGTGGTTCCGTTGGGCCGGTAAATGTAAACTTCATCGGGCGGGCCGTCGGCATTGCCATCCAGGCTCGGGTCAATTCTGTAAACAATTAGCCCTGAACCTGGCAATGAACCTTCAAAAGTCCCCGTATTCTTTCGGTATTCAACTATGAAATACTCATTTGAAGAGTTGGGTGAAGCAATTTTATAACAATTGTTGGTTGATGAAGATAAAGGTTGCAGCGAGTATGTGCCGGAAGAGGTTATCTCAAGAATGGAGGTAATCCAGGTATTTTCAGAGTACTTCCATTTCATATAAGCCCCCATGTGGCCGCTGCCTGATTCCATTAGGTCCCATGAAGAAACAGGGGAGATGTTTAAACCTCCGTCATCGTAATGATAAAGATCGGGCGAACCCAAAGCATGAAACATTTCGTGGCAGAGCGTAGTTACATCTACCTGGGATTCAGGCTGAAAGGTGTAATCCCAAACCTGTTTTCCGTTGATATAAACATTGTAAGTGTAAAGGACCCATCGGTGTGCCCACAGCAGGCTGGCCCAGGCTCCGTTGCCTCCCCGAATGATAAAGCAAACGTTATCAACCTGATTGTCATCATCCCCATCAATGTCAAGCGAAGTCGGAACTGGTGAATTGGCGTTGATCCAGGTAATGGCATCCCGCAAAAGGGCATGTTCCCGCAAACGGCGTTCAGTTTCACCATTATACCCGGCGGGGTTAGTGGTTGCATTGTATGGCTCAAAGTAATTTCGTGCATGACTGTCAGTGTAGGAGTAATTGGTCGTCAAGGCGCAAGCAGGATAATGGGTTGAGCTGATGCTGAATTGGGTATAAGAGACCTCATTGTAGTATGATTTCAGCGAGTTTCCGGTTGGCAGGTTGAAAAGGTTATCATAAGTCTGGCGTGTGGTGGTAAATTCAGTATCGCCTGAAAACTTGATATAAACCACAATGTTGTTCATGGTACCCAGGTGTGGCGCACGATTTGACTGACCATTCCCGATGTTGAAGACTTCTTTCCGGCGCTGATACTCGGTTTTGGATATTTTAGCCCAGGGTGAGAGTCCAACCTGAGCCGGGTCAGCTTCATTAACCCTGAATAAAGAAGGTACAACCATATCTTTATCTTTGATTCCATAGTAATAGAACCCATCTGGTGCCTGAATAATGGTAAAGCCTGCCTCATCATGCAGCCAGTTAAAATATTCGTCACCGGAAACGAAACAGTCAATTAAAGTGCCGTCAGGCTGGGAAACCTGGTAGGGATGGTTTTGAATATAGGCAGCTCGGGTAGCGGTTGTGAACAACAAGGTTGTAAGAGCCAGTAAGAGTAAAATCCTTCTCATGATAAGGCGATTTGTGAAAGTGTAAATTAACTAAGGCGATAGAAGTTGGAAACAATCATTATTAATACATTTCAGGCCAAAAAGTAATAGCTGGTACCCGGGATTTTATTGCAGTGAGTTGGATGGAATGATGGAATAATGCGTTGCGAAGCGAAGCCCTGCCAACTGCAGGGGAATGTTGGAAAAATGGAATAATGGAATATTGGAACAATGGAATGATGCAGACATTGGCGGGGGCGCCCTTCAGTTGGCGAAGAAAATTTACCATTCAATGGAATAAATCCTATTCGAAAAATTTTTGAAGTAAAGACGCAATGCTTTGCGTCTCTGAGATGATGCGATATTGGGAACAATGGAACGATGGAAAAATGGAACAATGGAATATTGGAACAATGGAATGATGCATACTTTGGCGGGGGCGCCCTTCAGATGGCGGGGAAAATTTACCATTCAATGGAATAAATCCTATTCGAAAAATTTTTGAAGTAAAGACGCAATGCTTTGCGTCTCTAAGATGATGAGATATAGGGAACAATGGAATGTTGGAAAAATGCAATAATGGAATATTGGAACAATGGAATGATGCAGACATTGGTGGGGGCGCCCTTCAGTTGGCGGGGAAAATTTATCATTCAATGGAATAAATCCTATTCGAAAAATTTTTGAAGTAAAGACGCAATGCTTTGCGTCTCTGAGATGATGCGATATAGGGAACAATGGAATATTGGAATGATGGTCCTTCGACTCCGCTCAGGAACCATGATGGAATGATGGGATAATGGAATGACGCATATTGGATATTGTATATTGGAAATTGGAAATTGGAAATTAGAAATTAGAAATTGTAGAATTTACTAATTCTGAACTTTACCACTCCTTGAATATAAAAAATACCGCCACTACAATAAACCCGAATCCAACCAGGTAATTCCATTTTAGTGGTTCTTTCAGGAAAAGTATTGAGAAAGCTCCGAAGACAATTAATGTAATGACTTCCTGTATCGTTTTGAGTTGAGCTACCGAAAAGGTACTATGCCCGATACGGTTGGCCGGAACCATAAGCATATATTCAAAAAAGGCAATCCCCCAGCTTACCAATATCACTTTCCACAAAGCAGCTTCTTTGAATTTCAGGTGACCGTACCATGCGAAGGTCATAAATACATTCGAAGCAATCAGCAATAATACGGTTCTCATCCGGTATTCTTTTGTGAGGCGAAATTAATTAAAATCAGTTTTGTTGACAGGCGATTTGTAACTTTGGATTGGAATCTTAAATGCGCTTGCCATGAAGAGGCATACTTCGGAATTATTTTTACTGATATTTTTAGTGCTGATCGCTCACGGTTTTGTATCAGCAAATCCGGATAGCTTAACGGATGTGCGATATGCATATTTTAATGCCCGTGCTCATTATGGCTCCATGATCATTCATTCCCGCGCCATTAAGGATATTGGCAATGCTAATCCATGGGGTCTTGAACTGACGCTTGGTCGTCATTCAGCAACTCAAAAAGCCTGGGATGCATGCAACTGCTATCCAAAATCAGGTGTGATATTGGGTATATGGGATTTTAATAAACCGGATATCCTGGGGCATGGTTTTTCTGCAACGGCTTTTATTGAACCGGTTTTTGGGATTCACAACAGGATTCCTTTTTCCATAAGGGCTGGAACTGGGTTTATTTATCTCACCAGACCTTATGATGAGGTTATAAACCCATATAACTTCTCCTACAGCACTCGTATTGCGTTCCCAATATTGCTTGGAGTTTCCGGCAATTTCAGGCTCTCTTCGCGGCTCAATATGAACCTGGGTCTGATTTACAATCATATTTCAAACGGGGGATTGCGCGAACCCAATAAGGGCATAAACTGGCCAACTATTTCCCTCGGTCTTGACTTTCTTCCGGCGAATTACCATTTTCCCGACCGTAAAATCTCTGGTTGGAAGTCGGTTGCAGGCAGAGGGATGAATACGGCTGTTTATATATTTGGGACAGCCAAACAACTTAACCATGAGGAATTGAAGAAGTACCCGATTTTCGGAGCAGAAATCAGGCAGTCGGCCCGTGTAAGCCGACTCAGCCTGCTTAGCCTTGGGGCGGAAATTCTCTATGATGGATCAGACAGGGAAGAGATTCATCGTGACTCGTTGATGCATGCCGACCATAAAAAAGCAGGCTTGATGGTGGGACACAGTTTCCTGCTGGGAAGATTCGCCTTCAGCCAGGCGTTCGGGGTATATCTCTACGACCCTTATAAAGCCAACGATCCTGTCTATCAGCGATATGAACTAACTTACCTTATTGGAAGGCACTTCGAAGCCGGGGTTGGCCTGAAAGCGCATCGCCATGTGGCTGATTTTCTGGATTTTCGTTTAGCCTGGAGGAAAACAGGCCGGATAAGAAGATAGGTGAGTGTTTTTTGCAAACAGAAAGAGGTTTGAATTTATTGCTACTCCGGAATGACAATATTATTCCTGGTTTTCATTAATAAGGTTATTAAGGAAGAATAAGGTTGGAATTCATTGGGGGTCATGCTCGTTGCTGAGGTTTATAAGATTGAATAAGGTTATTTTATACCTGAGTTGAGCGATTTGAGCAAAGCAAAAAAGCGCTTTACACAGGTAAGTCCCGATTTGGAAATTGTTGCAATTCGCCACAGCCATGAAACTGTTTTACTGTGATGCTTAAAATTTCCTGATCGATTGAGCTATTTCCCCTCTCAAATCGCTCAATTTGGGTATGAAAATAATTGGCAGTCTCACAAATCCGGGACATTTGATAGGAGTAACTCAACATTTTCAGGTTTTTATTGAATTGTTATATGCAAATTCTTACTTTTGTAGATGTGAATTTCCTTATAAAATTCCAGTTCTGTCCCGAATCATAAATACTGAACATTAACTATCGTAATATGAAGAAAATCACCGTAATTGGCGCCGGAAATGTAGGTGCTACCTGTGCAAATGTAATTGCACACAAAGATCTTACCCGTGAAGTAGTGCTTGTAGATATTAAAGAGGGCGTCGCAGAAGGCAAAGCACTTGATATCTGGCAAACCTCTTCCATCAACAACTTTAACACCCGGGTAATCGGAGTTACCAATGATTACCTGAAAACCAAAGGATCGTCCATCGTTGTTATTACCTCTGGCTTACCACGTAAGCCCGGAATGAGCCGTGATGATCTGATCAAGACCAATGCGCTGATCGTTAAAGAAGTTACCGAAAAGGTGGTTAAGTATTCGCCGGAAGCCATTATCATCGTGGTTTCAAACCCGCTCGATGTTATGACCTATGCAGCCTATCGTGCCGCACGTAAAAACTCAAGCAAGGTGTTTGGAATGGCCGGAATCCTGGATACTGGCCGTTACAAGGCTTTCATAGCTGATGCACTTGGCGTTTCTCCAAAAGACATTCACTCACTGTTACTTGGAGGACATGGCGATGCTATGGTCCCCTTGCCAAGGTTTACTTCCGTTTCGGGAATTCCGATTACCGACCTGCTGAATAAGGAAGAAATTGATAAAATTGTTGAAAGGACCAAAAAAGGAGGCGGTGAACTGGTCAACCTGATGGGGACTTCTGCATGGTATGCCCCTGGTGCGGCTGCTGCCCAGATGGTTGAAGCCATTGTTGACGACCAGAAACGGATTTTCCCGGTTTGCACCCTTCTCAATGGGGAATACGGACTGAAAGATGTTTATATGGGTGTCCCTGTTAAGCTTGGTTCAAATGGTATTGAAGAGATTATTGAACTTAATCTGGTAAAGGAAGAGCAAAAAATGCTCGAAGATTCTGCCAATTCCGTTAAAAGCGTTATGAAAGTGCTCGACGAAATGAACCTTTTCGAAGACTAAACCAGGATTTGAGCAGGAATTATTACTGCTGTTCAATTGATTTGGCAGCAGTTTTTTTATGCGGTAAAATCAGGTTAGGGATTAACCTTCCCACTGAATTTTCTAATTTTGCCTCAAATTCCGGCTATGATGAAAAAGGTTGTTGTTTTGACGGGTGCAGGTATTAGCGCCGAAAGTGGTTTGAAAACCTTTCGCGATTCCGATGGGTTGTGGGAAGAATACCGGATAGAAGAGGTAGCCACTTACGATGCCTGGTTGCGCAATCCTGCTCTGGTACTTGAGTTTTACAATAAGCGGCGGTCCCAGTTAGGAACGGTTACGCCCAATGTGGCACATCTGGCACTGGTGAAACTTGAGCAAAAATTCGATGTTCAGATAATTACCCAAAATGTGGATGACCTTCACGAAAGGGCCGGCTCCTCCAGAATCCTGCACCTACATGGTCAATTAACCAGGGTACGCAGTACACAATATCCGGAACTGGTGACAGATATCGGCTACCGTGGGATTGAAATCGGTGATTTATGCGAGAAGGGTTTTCAACTGAGGCCGCATATTGTCTGGTTTGGCGAAGCAGTTCCGCTTATTGAGGATGCGGCTGACCTTACACAACAGGCAGATATTTTACTGGTAATCGGAACTTCCCTTGCCGTTTATCCGGCTGCCGGACTTATACATTATGTGCGCCCGGGCTGCCCTATTTACCTGGTTGACCCGGGTTCGCTACAGGTACAGGGAATTCCCAATCTTACCTTTATTCAGGAAAAAGCAGGGATTGGAGTGCCCCGGTTGGTTGATCAGCTTTTGGGAGCCTATAATGACGAATGACGATTGACGAATGACGAATAACCTTCTAAGAAGGTCCTCAACCCTGTCTGATTGGCTGACTTATCTCTCTTTTGAACATTCAGTGTCAGGCAGGCAGGCTCAACCTTTTAATTACGAATGACGAATGACGAATAACCTTCTAAGAAGGTCCTCAACCTAAACCTACTATCCACTACTAACAAACCAAGAAATATGAAATTACTTAACACCCGATTGGTTATTTCCGTAGCGATGTTCTTCACATTCCTGATCGTAAATTCATGCACCAGGGAAGATGACTATGAAGCCATCAATGACAAAAGCATTCAGGAATATCTGGAAAAGAAAGGACTGACTGCTCAAAAAACGGAATCGGGCCTTTACTACCTGATCACTGTGCCGGGCAACAGTCAGAAGCCGGACCTGAATTCACAGGTAACGGTTCACTATAAAGGATATCTGATAGACGATTCGGTTTTCGAGTCTTCGTATTCGGGTAGTGCCCCAACCTTCCCGCTGTCAGGTGTGATTGCAGGATGGCGCGAAGGGCTTCAACTCTTTGGCAAAGGAGGCAAAGGAACCCTTTTCATTCCCTCAAAATTGGCTTATGGGAACACAGCGATGCCCGGTATTCCTACCAATTCGGTTCTCATATTCGATATTCATCTGATTAATATAGAATAGAAATTTTTTGAACCTCCTTTTTTTTCAATGCTTTCCGGGAATTTCTTTGGATTTTTTAATCGGAAATAGTATATTTGCATCGAAAATAAATGTTTAAACTTTCTAGATATGAGAGAATTTGAAAAACAACTGGCAAAGATGCGCCGTTGGTGCGCCATGCAGGATCGGTGCGTTGTTGAAGTGAGAATACACTGCGGCGCACTTGGAATCTCAGCCACAAACACAGGAAAAATCATCAGCCACCTGAGCGAAGAGGGATTCATTGATGAGGAACGCTTTGCCAAACTTTATTCGGGCGGCAAATTCAGGAATAAAAAATGGGGCCGCGCAAGAATCATCGGTGAACTTCAGGCAAGGCAGATTCCTGATGATGTTATCAAAATCGGGCTCAGCGAAATTGATGAAGAGCAATACCGCAAGAATATTGTGTCAATGGTTGACCACAAAATTTCCATCACCGATACTTCCAACAAATTGCTCTTTAAACACAGGCTTGCCAAAACAGCTATCAACAAAGGCTATGAGCCTGAACTGGTGCATGGGATCATCGATGAATTGATGAAAAAGAAGGGCATCTGATTCATTCTCGAAGTATAAAGCCTGCTTGTATGCGCAAGCAGACAAGTCTAAAGTTTAAAGTAAAGGATAATCTGTCGGCAGACAGTTAAAAGACCAGGAGCCCTGATGATCATCGGGAGCTCTATGTGCTCAATACGCTATTTTTTCAGAGACATAATACCAGATCATGGTTCAAAAAGATCAACTGAATGACATTCAGAAAAGGCTCGACGCTTTAAGGAGGTTCCTTTGACATCGATTCCAAAATAGAACAGATTAAGGAAGAAGAAGCGGTGACCCACCGGCCCGGCTTTTGGGATGAGCCCAAAAAAGCCGAGCAACTGATGCGGGCCATACAGGAAAAGAAGCGCTGGACAGTTGATTATGATGCTGCTTATGCTGCCATCGAAGACCTGCTGGTTATGGTTGACTTTTATGAAGCAGAAGAGGCAACCGAAGCAGACCTCGACAAACAGTATTCTGCTGCACTCAACCTGGTTGAAGACCTGGAGTTGCGGAATATGCTCAGCTCCCAGGAGGATCGCCTGAGCGCTATTTTACAAATTAATGCAGGAGCCGGCGGAACCGAAAGCAACGATTGGGCCGAAATGCTTATGCGGATGTACGTCAGGTATGGCGAACGCAATAAATATAAGGTCAAAGAGCTCGACATGCACGAAGGCGATGTGGTAGGCATAAAGTCAGTTACCATTGAGTTTGAAGGTGAAAATGCATTCGGATATCTGAAGAGCGAAAACGGAGTACACCGCCTGGTGAGGTTATCGCCATTCGATTCGGCCAATAAACGGCACACCTCATTTGCTTCTGTTTATGTTTATCCGGTAGTTGATGACAATATTGATATTCAGCTTAATCCGGCAGATATTTCATGGGATACTTTCCGTTCGAGCGGGCCCGGTGGCCAGAATGTAAATAAAGTTGAAACCGCCGTAAGGCTAAAGCATGAGCCATCGGGAATTGTTGTAGAGTGCCAGGAAACCCGCTCGCAGGGACAGAACCGCGAAAAGGCCATTCAGATGCTGAAATCGCAATTGTATGAGGTTGAACTTCGCAAGCAGAAGGAAGCCATTGCGGTGATTGAAGGAAAAAAGAAGAAGATTGAGTGGGGCTCACAGATCAGGAGTTATACTTTACACCCCTATAAACTTGTGAAAGACGTTCGCACTGACTTCGAAACCAGCGATACCGCCGGTGTGCTCGATGGCGACCTGAACGATTTTATCAAGGCCTATCTAATGGAGTTCGGCAGGGATGCCATTTAAGACTTGTGCGATTTCTATTGTAAGATTATTGAGTGAAGAGTGAAGAGTGAAAAAAGTGAAGTAAAGATGACATTCCAGATTCGTCAGGCCACCCTTAGAATGATGAGCAGCGAAAAGTCCAACCGGGTTTTTCGAAGGTCAACGCAACAAAACACTGAAAGTCTAAAACTCTGTAACCCCGCCTGACCGACTCTAATCAAACTCAATTACAACGTTGTATAAGTCAGTCGGGCAGTCGGGCAGGCCTGCAACTCTGTAACCCCGCCTGACCGACTTAAATCAAGCTCCTTTTCAGCATTGTATATGTCAGTCGGGCAGGCCTGTGACTTCGATACATTTTGCGAATTTTAATTTTGTCATTAAACACAATTATGTTCGCAAAACACTCAGCCACCAAACCCTGTAACATTGTAACGCTGGAACTTTTAGTTTCCTCTTTTTTAACTTTCAGCAATTCAGTGCTGAAGAGGAATTGTTGTCGGAACTGCATGATTATTATAAAACAAAGCAGAATCTTCCGGGCTTAGTCGATAAACATCCGTCCCCTTTTCCTTTATCAACAGGTCATCAATAAACAAAGGCCCTTTGGCATCCTTAGTTCCTATGGTAACGATATAAATTCTGCTTTGCGGGTTCTTTACCCCGAAAACACCTTCCACCAGCGACCAGTCACCATTAATCACTTCACTTTGATCCGGGAAATAAGTGGTCGATTCCCAGGTATCTGACTGTTCATTGTATTCCTCAACGATAAAACGGAAATACAGGTTAAGGGCATCGGGCCGGCCATTAAACATCCAGGCACCCAGGTGATAGCTTTTCCCTGCGATAAAAGTTCCCGGGCCGAATTCGGCCAACACATTCTTGCCTTTTTTAACAGATTGAAATCCACCCTTACCCCTGAAGGGCTTTTCAGAGAAAAGGTTGTCAAAATCATTGTAATATAAAAAGGAGGAATCTTTTGTAAGATAAAATTCATCTTTGCGAAAGAGGCCGTTTTCCGGTGTTTTGAAATTGGCAATTGTATCAGGGGCAGTGCTTCTGAAAAGATCAGATTTTTGGAGAGCGTAGAGCGAAAGTTCATCGCTCTGATACAAGGGGGTGCATTTCTTTAGAATATCCTCTTCGTACCCGGTGATTCCGTCTCTGGTGCGAATAACCAGAAAGGGCCGGTTGTCAGACAAATCGTCTTCTATGCCCTTGTTGTAAAAATCAGGGGAAACCAGTTGCACGATGTTTTTGCTTTCCTGAACGGAGGTTCTGGTCAGGTTGGCGCACACCAATGGGATTCCGGTGTGGTATGAAAAGACCATTGAAGCTTTGGCTGTCTCTTCGTTTCTGGGCCTTGAATAGGTTTCAGAACCCTGGTAAAAAAAAGGCAATGAAATAATGGCCTGATAATCGTTAGCATTGATAGAACCTATTGCCGAATTAAAAGATTGACTGAGACTCTTCTTTTGAAACAGATTGGGCGATTGGGTTATGGTCCAGGCCATTTCCCTGTGATAAGGCAAGGCTTCCACGATGTTGGCCAGCCCGGCGGTAAGGGCAAGTCCGATAGCTATCATTCTGCCCTTTCTACTGGAGGCTGTTTCGTATATTTTAACAATAACCATTGCCGTAAAAAAAGTGGCTGCGAAATAAAACGGCCAGGTAAACCTTCCCAGGGCCCGGAATTGTTTCACAATGGGCACAATTTCGGCCAAAACCGGAATCTGCCTGAAAGGAACAGCCATGGCAAAAAGCAGCATTAAAAAGGCAGCCATCAGGGAAACATTCATGATCCCGGAACCAAAGAAACGGTCAATGCCAGTTTGCCTTCCTTTTATTAGCCTGAAGATACCCATAAATATAAAAATGAGCACCATCAAAGTTGTTGAAATCCCAACATAACTCCATGCTTCCCACTGTTGCCTGATGCCATTGCCCATCAGCGTATCGAGCAATGGACGAAGAGGTGGATGGTTGGGCACAAACACATCATCGGCTTCGGCCACATACAGGTAAAATCCGGATGGATTGTCGGTCCGACCGGTGTGGGTGTCGGTAATTTTTACGAAGAGGAAGAACAGAACAATGGGAAGAACCAGCGAAGCAAAAAGGTTTAGTGCGCGCCTGAAGGATTTCATCCGGTCTTTGTCAGAAATGAAAAAGATAACAAGGATCAGGATCAGGAAAAACGAGATGATCATTCCCAGATAAGCATGGATGAAAAACCAAAAGAGGTTGTTCAGGAAAATCAGGATCGTGTCTTTTAACAGATATTCATTCCTTAAAGATTTAATGATCAGCAGCCATGAAAAGGGAATGGCAACGCTGTAAGAGAGTGCCAGGTGCCCGCCCATCCTGAATATCTGCGGGGCCAGTAAGGTGATCCCGATGCTGAAAAGGAGGCTGAACCATTGATTAACGCCCAGTTCAGTCAGGAGCAGGTAAACGACAATAAAGGTCAGTAAGACCGAAATGATCATCAGTAAATTAAGAATTCCAATGCTGTGATTGCTGATGAATGGAAAAAGGCCTGATAAAGCTTTAAATGCAACAGCCAGGACCGGATGGCAATCGGTGTACATAAAATGTTCCCCGTAAGGGTAGTTCATGCCCTCGAAGTTTACCAGCGAAGTGTCGTGTTTAATATGGTAACTATACGTGAAATAGTTCTTTAATCCATCTCCGCTGTTGGCGAACATGTAATTGTCGGGCTGTAAGACAACCCTGCCATAGAAGTAAAAGATGATCAGGAGACCCGAAACAATCAAAAGGAATAAAGGTAGTTTTTGCTTCATTACAGTGGTTTGTAAAAAGGTTGTCAGGGTTAGTTATGGCTACCGGAAATGCATACAGTTTGGTTATGTGCAAATATAGGGCAGTTTTAACTGATGATGATTAGTTACTAAGAGAGAAATAAACAAAGGAATCAGCTTGTAAAAGTTTGAAGAATCAAACTGTTCTGATAACAGTTGTCTTTCTGCATTCAAATAATTACTTTTACACATTGAAAAAAATGATGTGAATTTTTCCGGGAATTCAAAAGTTGAGACTGCTTCAAAAACCAAGTATTTGACAGTAAGCCACAAAAACACTATCCCGTACGCACGGGATCGGGATGACGCCTTGGTGTCTAACCTTCTTTTTTTGACTTTCAGGAGGGGACTCAGCGTTGGAATTGTAAATCAATATACCGAAAATGATAACCATATATCACAACCCGAAATGCCGGAAATCCAGGGCAGGACTGGAGTATATAAAAAGCAGAAATGCTGATGTTGAAGTCAGGGATTATATCCGCGAAGGGATATCCCCCGATGAAGTGAAGCAGCTAATAACAATGCTGGGTATCAGACCCATTGAACTGGTGAGGACGCAGGAAGATTATTACAAAGAAAACCTAAAGGAGCTTACCCCGACGAATGAGGAATGGTTTACGATATTGTCAGACAATCCCCGATTGATCAGGCGACCGATTGTGGTTAGTAACGGAAAGGCTATACTTGCTGATCCGCCGGAGAAGGCAGATATAATTTTAAAATAGTTGACAACAAAATTATCATAATCAAAGTTTTGCAAAAATGAAAACAAGAACCGAACACGACACCATGGGAAACGTTGAAGTTCCCGCCGATAAATACTGGGGTGCACAAACACAGCGCTCATTTGAAAACTTTAAAATCGGGGATGGCACCATGCCCAAAGAGATCATCAGCGCCTTCGCGATCCTGAAAAAAGCTGCTGCCTTTACCAATCGCGACCTGGGGGTGCTTTCTGCAGAGAAAGCCGATCTGATCGGTAAGGTTTGTGACGAAATCCTGGCCGGCAAACTCGACGATCAGTTTCCGCTGGTGGTATGGCAAACAGGTTCAGGAACCCAGTCGAATATGAATTTAAACGAGGTGATTTCCAACCGGGCCCATGTTTTGGCCGGTGGTATTCTCGGCGAGGGCAATAGCCCGGTGCATCCCAACGATGATGTAAACAAGTCGCAATCATCGAACGACACATTTCCTACGGCTATGTCGATTGCAGCCTATAAAATGTTGGTGGATATTACCATTCCGGGTGTTGAGAAACTCCGGGATACCCTGGCTTCCAAAGCTGAAGCGTTTAAAACCATTGTTAAGATCGGCCGTACTCACCTGATGGATGCAACGCCGCTCACCCTAGGGCAGGAATTTTCAGGTTATGTGTCGCAACTGGATCATGGTATTAAAGCTTTGCGCAACACCTTGCCCCATCTGGCTGAACTCGCTCTTGGCGGAACAGCAGTCGGAACCGGTATCAATACCCCGAAAGGATATTCTGATCTGGTCGCCAAACACATTGCTGAGCTTTCGGGTTATCCGTTTGTTACAGCCGAAAACAAATTTGAATCCCTCGCGGCCCACGATGCCATGGTGGAAACCTCAGGCGCATTAAAAACGCTGGCTGTCAGCCTGATGAAGATCGGCAACGATACCAGATTACTGGCTTCCGGCCCCCGTTGCGGTATTGGTGAGCTGATCCTTCCGGCCAACGAGCCAGGATCTTCTATTATGCCCGGCAAAGTAAATCCGACCCAGAATGAAGCGCTGACCATGGTTTGCGCTCAGGTGATCGGCTGCGATGCCGCCATTACCATTGGTGCCATGCAGGGTCATTTTCAGTTGAATGTTTTCAAGCCGGTTATCATTTATAACCTGCTGATGGCCGCCCGCCTGCTGGGTGACGCCAGTGTTTCATTCAACGACAATTGCGCCATTGGTATCGAAGCCAATGAACCGTTTATCAAACGCAACCTTGAGAATTCGCTGATGCTGGTTACGGCACTCAACACCCACATCGGTTACGAGTATGCTGCGAAAATTGCCAAAAAAGCCCATGCCGAAGGCTCTACCCTGCGTGAAGCAGCGATTGCACTTGGTTTGCTCACCAGTGAACAGTTTGATGAGTGGGTCGTTCCCTCTAAAATGATATAGCACAGAGCACGGAGCACATAGAGCGAAGCAGCTTGCCCCGCACTCTTTTGCGGGGGAATCCCGACATCTTCGTCGGGAGGGCATGGAGCATGGGGCATGGCTTTCAAAGGTGAGGTTTCGTCTCTTTAGAACCGTCCCCCAGTCCCCCATTCTCCTTTTCCCCTTGTCACTCACTTAGTAGTAATACTTTCCACATAAGGAACCGTCCCTCGTCCCTACTTTCCGTCCCTCGTCCCATTCAGCTCAGGGCGCAGAGCTCAGGGCACAGGGCACAGAGCACAGAGCGCAGGGCATAAGGCATGGAGCATGGGGTTGTCCCTTGGCTCATCCGTCCTTTTTTCTGATAAAGCGTAGGGCAAAGCGTTAGAATCTGACTTAAGAAAAACGGATAAGCAGTTAGCCCTGAAAGGGCGAAACATTTATAACCGTGGGTCCAGCGCAGCGGAGCCCACGGTATGCGAACCACGTGTGAAGATCAAGCCCTGAAAGGGCGAAACTCCAATAACCGTGGGGGTAATGCAGCGGCACCCACGGTTTTGGAAGTACACCTGAGAATCAAGTCCTGAAAGGCGAAAAAATCAACGCTTCCCGGTAAAAACGCCATGGTTAGCCCGCGTCTTAACTTCTGACGCGGGCATTTTTCTATCAGAACACAGACGGGTACATCAAGTAAACTGAAAGTGGATGAAATCACCAACGGGCAAAATGCATCACCGGCTGCGTATATTGAGGTCGCTCCCCGTCAGGCTGTCGGGTGGTATGGTCACCAGCCCCCGCAGCCGCCAGACATAATGGTACATCACCAGATGATTGTTCCTGTAAACCGGAATGGTATCGGGTTGTTCGATGCGGATAAAGTAATCCTTATAATAATTATTTGGATCGGCAAAATCATAGCTGGATGAAAAGAAATATGCATCCATACCCGGATAAAAGCCGCCCCGGTACTGCGTAATCCAGGCATATTTGTGTGTACGTTCAATCTCTGAAAGGGTGAGCAGTTTAATGCCCATTGGCCTGGCAACATAATAATCGATGTTGGCCGCCGGAAACCAGCGCTGCGACAGGATAATGGCATCTTTTTCCATGTGGCCTGATATAGTGTCCTGATTGTAAATTGTCGCAAATCCGTCATGTAGCTGTTTCCACCCATAAAGATCGAGGGTGATATCCTTAATCCCGATTCTTTTACCGGTCTTTGCATCAATGCCCTTGTTCAGAAACCAGCCCTGATTTATCTGCAACATTGCGACTGTAATAACCAATGCTAAAAAAAACAAGGCTCCCTTCACAATAGGTGGAAATAAAAGCCCTTTTATTCCTTTTTCTGTGAGATTTCGGACATAAAGAGCCGCCAGCGGAACAAGTGTAATATAAGCAGGCCCGGTCCAATGGGGCAGCGTACGGCGGAAAAGTGAAAAACAGAGAAACAATAAAATTACTGGAATGGCAGTTGTGAGCAGCAAGCGGATTTCTTCTTTCTGGTCCGGGAAACGGCATTTGAAAAAAGCAATTATGCCAGCCCAGGCAAGGAAGAAAACAAACGGGTTATTGTAAAATATCTGTCCAACAAGCTCAATGCCAAACAGATCGGGACGCAACACATTTTTAATTAATTCCACACGGTCGCTGTGAAAGGTAAAACTAACAAAGTCGTACCTGATATTCCACAAAATCACCGGAAGAAACAGCAGCAATGCAAATACAATTGCTGCATAGACCTGCCATTTCCGCAACCAGCGGCGATCGTATATCAGGAAATACAGAGCAGCCCCTGTAAAAAGAAAGACAGAAGTGTATTTTGACAATAAAGCCAGGCCACCGGATATTCCTGTCAGCAGAATCAACCGGTTCACTTTTTGGTTTTCCGGCCCAGCCTTTACCGCTTTAATAAAAAGTAAAACTGTCAGCAACCAGAAAAAAGATTGAGGTGCATCGGGCATCATAAAGGTGCCGGCAATCACAAAAGCGTAAAACGAAGCAGAATAAAGTAAGGCGGCATACCAACCGGTTAATTCATCTTTAAGCTGCTTCCCAATCAGGAAAATCAGCCAGGTGTTCAGGGTTCCCAATACCACAGCGCCAAGCCGGATAATGCCTTCGCTTTCAAACAGCAGGTTGAGGCTGAATAGTTGAATGATCCAGCCGGTCATAGGCGGATGGTCGAAATGGCTCAGATCGGGATAGAGGGCGTAGTTGATGTAATAAACCTCATCGTTGCCCA
>JBBQIQ010000052.1:0-24651 GCA_038325075.1 Bacteroidales bacterium
GCTGTGGCCAGGGACATTATTGGCCGGGATGATTTTATCAATGTGTTTGTAAATGCACCCCTGAATTTATGCGAAGAACGCGACATCAAGGGCATGTACAAGAAAGCCCGGAATGGTGAGATAAAAGATTTTACAGGTGTAAGCGCACCTTTTGAGCCTCCCCTTGAGGCTGACTTCGAAATTAATACCTCCATTTCAAATCCGGAGCAAAGCATTGTTAAACTATTCGATAGCATTTTACCTCTAATCAGCATTGATAAATGAAAAGTACCTACAATCTTACTCATCTTGAGGAGCTTGAATACGAGTCAATTTATGTAATAAGGGAAGTAGCTGCCCAGTTTGAGCATCCTGTTTTACTTTTCTCTGGTGGGAAAGACTCCATCGTTATGACGCATCTCGCCGTAAAGGCATTTTACCCGGCCAAACTGCCTTTCCCTTTGCTTCATATTGATACTGGTCACAACTTTGAAGAAACCATTGTTTATCGTGATGACCTTATAAAAAAAATCGGTGCTAAGCTGATTGTGGGTTCGGTGCAGGAAAGTATTGATACCGGACGGGTTACCGAGGAGAAAGGCCCGACTGCCAGCCGTAATATTCTGCAGACCACTACTTTACTCGATACCTTGGAAAAATACAAATTTGACGCTGCCATGGGTGGCGGTCGCCGCGACGAAGAAAAAGCCCGGGCCAAGGAAAGATTCTTCTCTCACCGTGATGAATTCGGACAATGGGACCCCAAAAACCAAAGACCTGAATTGTGGAACATCTTCAACGGGCGTAAAAATCCAGGCGAACATTTCAGGATATTCCCCATCAGCAACTGGACAGAGATGGATATCTGGCAATACATTATGAGAGAAAATATTGAATTGCCCAATCTTTATTTTACGCACGAGCGGGAAGTATTCAACCGCGACGGGCAGTGGCTGGCCAGGGCCCCGTTTATGACCCTGAAAGACGGAGAATTTTATGAAATCAAAACGGTCAGGTGCCGGACAATCGGTGATATCTCCTGCACAGGCCTTACCTTGTCAGCGGCAAACTCCCTTGATGAAATTATTCAGGAAATAGCCGCCATGCGGGTTACCGAAAGAGGTGGCAGGGCCGATGACCAGCGCTCTGAAGCAGCCATGGAAGACAGAAAAAAAGAAGGCTACTTTTAATTTAAACCGTTTGAATAACGTTTCCCTTAAGGGAAGCATAATTAGAATCAATTAGTATGGATGAGTTTTCAACCAAAGGTTACCTCGATATGGAATTGCTGCGGTTTACCACTGCAGGCAGTGTGGATGACGGGAAAAGCACATTGATAGGCCGTCTGCTTTACGACAGCAAATCGATTTTTGAGGATCAACTGGAGGCTGTTAAAAGAGCCAGTATCCGACGTGGTAACGAACATGTTGACCTTGCCTTGCTCACCGATGGATTGAGGGCCGAGCGTGAGCAGGGGATTACCATCGATGTCGCCTACCGATACTTTGCCACTCCCAAACGTAAGTTTATCATTGCCGATACCCCGGGGCACACACAATACACCCGGAATATGGTTACCGGCGCCTCCACTGCCAACGCAGCGATTATCCTGATCGACGCCCGAAACGGGGTTACCGAGCAAACCTGCCGTCACTCTTACATCGCCTCTTTACTGAGAATCCCTCGTGTAATTGCCTGTATTAATAAAATGGACCTTGTTGATTACAGCCAGGATGTTTTCAATAAAATTCAGTACGATTATGCTGAATTTGCTAAAAAACTGGATATTCCCGAGATAAGGTTTGTTCCCATCAGTGCACTGCATGGCGATAATGTAGTGGATGTTTCGGTGAATATGCCCTGGTACGACAACGGAACGCTCCGTCAGGTACTCGAAGGCATCGAAATAGGAAACGACCACAACCTGACCGACCCGCGCTTCCCTGTGCAGTATGTGATCAGGCCTATGTCTGATGAGTTTCACGACTACAGGGGTTATGCCGGCAGGGTTGCCGGCGGGGTTTTCAGCCCGGGTGACAAAATTACCGTACTCCCTTCAATGCTGAAGAGCACAATCAAAACGATTGATGTCTATAAAACCCAGGCTGACCGGGTGTATGCACCTATGTCGGTAACCATTACCCTGAACGACGATATCGATATAAGCCGCGGCGACATGCTGGTTAAAGAGGACAATATGCCGCAGGTTACCCAGGACATTGACATGATGGTTTGCTGGATGAATGAGAAACCTTTGCAATTAAATGGCAAATACGCAATTAAGCATACTACAAGGGATGTTCGCTGCATTATAAAGGAGGTCAGATATAAAGTGAACGTAAATAACCTTGAACACATCGAAGGTGATCTCAATGTTGGATTAAATGACATTGCCTGCATCAGCATACGCACCACAAAACCCCTGTTTGTTGATCCTTATAAAAAGAACCGGAGAACTGGCTCCTTGATTATTATTGATGAAGCCACCAATAGCACCATCGGAGTGGGAATGGTATTGTAATCCTTCCTGAATCAGTCAAATGGATTGATTAAGTATTAGCGATAAAATCCAACATCAAAGCTAAAGTTGATAACCAGGTGGAGCCCTCTCTCAAAAATCAGCCTGAAAACAACCAAAGCGACAATTGCTGATACAAACACAAGAATTCCAGGAGGGCGTTTAAATTCCGGGGGTCTCTCTGCAAGGCTTCGGGGCCTTGCCTTACGATTGAAAAATACCGGAATCACCATAAATCCCATCGTTGCAATAATTACGGCGTCGTAAACCATAATGTTGGGATGCTGAGGCGCAGAATCAGGGAACTTAATGGCTATAACCATCAATCCGCCTATAATCCAGGGTAGAATAAATCTTAATCCCAGTGATAAGCTCAGCCTCCAGCGTTGCTGCCTGATGCCTGAAGGTATTGTTTCGAGTGCGAAAACAGCACTATTATAGCCTGTTATTGTTAACATGAACAGGAAAACAAGTGAAATTAATATCCTGAAAAATACATTAATGAAGAGCCAATCCGCAACATAACCAAACCCCTGACTGGTAGCAATTCCGGCAACAAATGCGCCAAGAAAATGGGTCGCACTGTGAAAGGCTACCCATAATAGATATAACCTGAATTGAGGACCCAGCTTTTCACGCAACAGAACAGCCCTTAACAATATTAGTGTTGTTAAAATTGCGATAAAAGGTCCTGCAAAAGTTATTGCTATAATGTTAAATCTGTTCCATAACGGGCTGGCATTTCCAATCGGGAAATATATCTCATAATAAAATAAAACTGAATCAATGTTGAAATTCGAAGCGACCAGGGCTGTAGAAAACTGGTAGATAAGATAAACTGTTAAATAGGCAAGTATGTAAAACCCCAATGAATTGAGCAAAGCATAGCTTTCAGTTCTCAAGGCTTTTCTTATCACATGTTTATCATCTGATTTATTTTCAATTACAAGCCTTACCGGCTCCTGCTTCTTTTTCCTGGTTCCAAACAATATCCTGTGCAGGGATTTTCTCTTACGCTGAGGCTTAGGTGTTGCTTTAGCAGGCATTGGAGGTCTGGGGCGGTCTTCAACAGCAATTTGAGAAATGTCACTATCCGTGAATCCGGCACCCTCCCTTTCCGGAGGGATTGCCGGTGGATTCAGATGAATGCCTCCATGATGGCTGTTTGACCTGTACTTATTTTTGGGATTGACTAATCGTTTTAAGAGTCCCGGTTTTTTCTTTTTAACTACAGGCTCCCGCTTTGGTATAATAACAACCGGTTTATTAAAGTCTTCAGAAAATAAAACCTTTTCAGAAGGAATATGCGGATGTTTGTGGCGGGGTTTTTTCCCGGTCAGGCTAAAAATAAGCCGGTCTGAAAGTTGTTGAAGGCGTGTCCTTTTTCTTTGGTCGTTTCCCGACATTGCTTAAAATATATATTATTGATTTATAGCATCATTTTAATGATTCTCCGGTAGTCTTCCCGGGTGGTTTTATGCACAAAAGTTGCCGCTTTATTGTGAACCATAATCATATTTTACTGCCTGCTGTGTATTGTTACTTTCGAATTCCTTTGCTTAAAGGCTCATCATCAAGTACAAAATCCATTTGTTTTCGCTGTAAATCTACGCGTTTTACTTTAATCCTCAAAGGGGCGCCCAGTTTGAATTCACGTCCGTAATGCTGCCCGATCACCCGGTAATTGTCGTCATCAAGGTAGTAGAAGTCGTCATCAAGATATTTAAGTGAAATCATACCTTCACATTTACTTCCTTCGAGTTCAACAAAAATACCCCATTTACTGATGCCTGAAATAAGCCCGTTGAACGATTGTCCGATTTTATCCATGAGGAATTCGGCCTGTTTGTATTTAACGGAAGCCCGTTCGGCCTCCACTGCTTTGCGTTCCATTTCGGAACTATGATTGCAATATTCTTCATATTCGGCGCTGTTAACAGAGGGCTTGCCTTGCAGATACCATTCCAGTAACCGGTGAACCATAAGGTCGGGATAACGGCGAATGGGCGAGGTAAAGTGCGTATAGTGTTGAAAAGCAAGGCCATAGTGTCCAATGTTCACCGTGGAGTAAACGGCTTTGGCCATGGTGCGAATGGCTATGGATTCAATCATGTTTTCTTCTCCTTTGCCGGCTATCTGATCAAAAAGGGTGTTAAACGATTTCGCCAGGCCTTTGCGGGAGCCTATAGTCATCTTATACCCTAATTTTGCTACAAACTCAGAGAACTTCTGTAACTTCTCCTGATTCGGTTCATCGTGGATTCTGTAAACAAAAGTCTTAGGCTTCTGATCTCCGGTTTTCCGTCCGATTTTTTCTGCAACCCGGCGATTGGCCAAAAGCATAAAATCTTCGATTAACATATTGGCTTCCTTTTGTTCCTTGATGTAAGTATCGATCGGCTTGCCTTTTTCATCGAGAATAAACTTTACCTCCTGGCTGTGAAATGCAATGGAACCCTTTTTAAAGCGTTCTTCCCGTAATTTTGTCGCCAGGCTGTTCAGGATCATCAATTCTGATTTAAAATCACCTTCGCTACCCTCAATCATTTCCTGAACTTCCTCATAATTATATCGTCGGTTGCTCCTGATAATCGATTTACCATACCATTCATTGCTGATTACCGCGTTGTCGTCCATTGTAAAAACAGCAGCAAAACAAAGCTTGTCTTCATCGGGCCGGAGTGAACAAACCATGTTTGAAAGTTTTTCCGGCAACATAGGTATCGTTCTGTCCACCAGATAAATGGAAGTTCCTCTATCATAAGCTTCGGTGTCGATGGCGGTTCCGGGTATAACAAAATGAGATACATCAGCAATGTGAACGCCAACCTCCCATTCACCATTTTCGAGTTTTTTTAGTGAGAGCGCATCATCGAAATCCTTAGCATCGGGAGGGTCGATGGTGCAGGTCCATACCGGCCTGAAATCGCGCCTGCTTTCAATTTCCTGCCTGCTTATTTCTGTGGATATTTTTTCAGCCTCTTTTAATGTTTCAGGCTTGAATTGCAATGGGAAATCAAATGAAGCGAGGATAGAATTCATCTCGACATCGTTGTTTCCCGGATCGCCAAGCACCTGAGATATTTCGCCAAAAGGGTTTTTCGAATGTTCGGGCCAGTCGGTCATTCTTGCTATGGCTTTTTGACCATTTTTTGCATTGTTGATTGCTTCCTTCGGGATAAAAATATCGACCGGCATGCTTACATCATCGGGTACCAGAAAAGCAAATTTCCCGCTGATTTGAACGGTCCCGACAAAACAGGTGCGGGCCCTTTCCACCACTTCCACTATTTGTCCTTCGGTTTTCCGCCCTTTGCGCATTGGGAAGAGGTGGACTTTCACCTTGTCACCATTCAGTGCATGTCCGGTATTGTTGGCCGCAATAAAAATGTCTTCATCGAGCTCCGGCACCGTAATATAAGCCTTACCCGTTTGTTTCATGTCCACAGTACCAATAACCGTGGTTTTGAGAATTTTATCAGCAAGTAAATCAGGATTGTATTTGTATTTACCACGGTTGAGTTCTATGATGGTACCGGATCTGGCCATTGATTCCAGTGCGCTGTTTACCAGTGCATTGCTTACTTTATCGTTGATCCCGAGCATTTTTGATACCTGCCGGTAATTAAAGGCTTTAAACGGATTGGCAATAAAAAGTGCTTCAATGAGATTAAACACAGGGCTTGAAGAAGCTGCTGCTTTTTTTTGAGGTTTTTTACCGGGCATGATCGTTGGGTTAGGAATGTAAAGGTAATGAAAAGCCCGTTATCCCATGGTTAAAGTTAAGAAAACGCTAACCCTGAATTATTTAAGAATTTATTCATTTTCCCGGATTACTTTTTACAAAATGTATGATAAACATTCAAATACCCTAAAAACACACTCATTGATACAAACATTTTTTAAATGAATCACTAATTATAACACTGGGTAACTATGGAAACGGGGAAGAAAAGGATCCTGCTGGCCGAGGATAATGCAATCAATCAGAAAGTTGCATTGCTCATGCTGAAAAAGTACGATCAAACTATTGACATCGCAGATAATGGCCGTATTGCCGTAGATAAATTCCTTAATTACAACTATGATTTGGTGCTGATGGATCTCCACATGCCTGAGCTTGACGGCTTTGAAGCTACTATCAGGATAAGGGAAATTGAAAATTCGGAGAACAGGGAAAGAAAGGTCAAGATATACGCGATGACGGCAAGTTCAATTTCTGACGAAAGCGAACGATGCTATGCAGTTGGCATGGATGGCTATATTAGCAAACCCTTTAAAGCCGAAGAAGTGATCAGTGTATTGTCATAAGACCTGTTCCGGGGATTGCTGAAATCAGTTCCCGGGTGTATTCATTTGAAGGACTTTCATATAATTTATCCGCTTCCCCAAACTCAACCAGTTTCCCGTTTTTCATCACAAGCATCCTGTCCGACATAAATCGCACGACCGAAAGATCATGCGATATAAAAATGTAGGTAAACCCAAAAGTTTTCTTCAGATCGTTCAACAGATTCAGTACCTGTGCCTGCACGGAAACATCAAGTGCAGAAACCGACTCATCGCAGATAATAAATTCAGGCTCAAGTGCAAGGGCCCTGGCAATGCAGATTCGCTGCCTCTGACCACCCGAAAACTGATGCGGATAGCGATTGAAATGATCCGGGTTAAGGTCAACACGATCGAGCAAATCCAGCACTTTTTGTTTCCTCTCTTTGTCGCCCGGGTGCATGCGATGTGCCTGCATGGGTTCCATGATCGCCTGACCCGCTGTTATTCTGGGATTCAGCGATGAATAAGGATCCTGGAAGATGATCTGCATCCGTTTGCGGAGTTTTCTGAGCTCTTCTTCAGGCAACGCCCTCAAATTTAAACCATCGTAACTTATTTCTCC
Organism: Bacteroidales bacterium; assembly: GCA_038325075.1. Lineage (GTDB taxonomy): Bacteria > Bacteroidota > Bacteroidia > Bacteroidales > Lentimicrobiaceae > Lentimicrobium. The sequence continues at coordinate 7,392 of JBBQIQ010000052.1, forward strand.
CGATGTCGGTTCAATCAACCTTAGAACAGCCCTACCTAAAGTTGTTTTACCGCAGCCCGATTCACCAACAAGGCCAAGGGTTTCACCTTTATAAACATCGAAGCTGATCTGATCAACGGCTGTAAAATAGTTCCTTTTCCGGCTAAACAAGGGCTTGGGAAGCGGGTAATGCACCGACAGGTTATCAATTCTGAGTATGGGAAATCCTGAATAAAGTTTTTCATGCACGGCTTTTCGCCCGGCTTTAGTGATTTCATCCTGTAAGCCGGGGATTTCTTTCGGTGTTTTCTCCTGTTGGTTGGTAAAATCACTGACAACCGGCAATCGACGGAGCCTTTTACCCAAGGGTGGACGACAGGCGAGCAAACCTTTTGTATAAGGATGCTGCGGATTGGTAAATATTTCCTGAACCCTGCCTTGTTCAACCACTTCTCCATTCTTCATAACCAGCACATAATCTGCCACTTCAGCAACAACACCCAGGTCATGACTGATAAAAATCAGGCTCATTCCGTATTTTTCGCGAAGCGATCTCAGCAATGCCAGTATCGCCTTCTGAACTGTGACATCCAAAGCTGTGGTAGGTTCATCGGCTATTACAATATCCGGGCGGCAGGCAATCGCCATGGCAATCATTACCCGTTGCTTCTGCCCGCCCGACAATTGATGGGGGTACGCATTGTAAGCTTTTTCGGGATCCGGAAGCAAGACTTCTTTAAACAGGGAGAGTGTAAGCTCCCGGGCTTTTTTTTTGTTATGATTCAGGTGTAAGCGGATTGACTCGGTAATCTGTCTGCCACATCGCATTACCGGATTAAGTGAAGTCATTGGCTCTTGAAAAATCATGGCGATCCGGCTACCGCGCAATTTCCGCATCGCAGGCTCATCAAGTTTATTGATGTCTGAAACTTCTCCTGCTTTATCCCTGAAAACAATCTTCCCGCCATCGATCTGGCAGCCCGCATCCGGCAGCAGCCGCATTACCGATAGAGAGGTAACCGACTTGCCCGAACCACTTTCTCCGACAATTCCCAGCGATTGTCCCGGCAGCAGGGCGAACGAAACATTTTTAACAGCCCGGTGCCAACCCGTTTCCTCCCGGAATGAAACTGAAAGTCCTTCGATGCTTAGAATTGGTTCTTCCATCCGGCAAAACGTTGAAATGCAATTAATATTAATTCGTTAAGGCTAGAGAAGGGCATTTCTGTTGGCGTCCTGCTTTATGAAAATGAATAAAAGAATCGTGAATGCCCAAAGGGATGAGCCACCATAACTAAAAAAGGGCAGGGGAATGCCTATCACAGGTACCAACCCAATGGTCATACCAATATTAATCATGAAGTGAAAGAAAAGTATTGCCGCTACCCCGTAGCCATACATCCTGCTAAAATCAGATCGTTGCCTTTCGGCCAACATGATAATCCTTGCCAAAAGAGTCATAAACAATGAAATAACAACCAGAGACCCAAGAAATCCCCATTCTTCGCCAACTGTACAAAAAATAAAATCAGTACTCTGTTCAGGCACGAAGTTGTATTTAGTCTGGGTTCCGTTCAGGAACCCTTTTCCGGAAAAACCGCCGGACCCAATCGCAATTTTTGACTGGTTTACATTATAGCCTGCACCTTTCAGGTCAATCTGTTTTCCCAGAAGTACATTAATCCTGGTTTTCTGGTGTTCTCCCAAAAAATTCCCAACAGCATATTCAACGGAATAGGTGAATCCGATTCCCAAAATCAAAATGGCAATAAGATTTATAATATTGCGGCGGTTTCTCTTCATAAAGAAAAAAAGCACCCCCGCCATCAATATCAACAAAATCATGACATAAACAATTCCAACCATAAGGGTTGACAGCGCAATCACAACAACCAGTGCCCCTGCAAGCAGATAGTTTCCCGAGAGCCCCATACGATAAAGAACGAGCACAAAAGAGCTGTATACCAGGGCCGATCCTGTATCGTTCTGTAAAAGGATAAGCAAAGCCGGTATGCCCATGATGGCCAATGGTAACAACCTTGTGCGGATATCTTTGATGTTGATGTGCTGGGCACTGAAAAACCGGGCTAAGGCCAGGTTGGTGGCGAACTTGGCAAATTCAGCCGGTTGTATGCCAAAACTACCAATCTGGAACCATGATTTTGAGCCGGATACTTCAGAACCTATTGCCAACACAACCAACAACAGGAAAATGGTAAAGCCATAGATTGCATAGGCAAAAGTGCTGAAAAATCTCGCATCGGTAAGTAAAATTACCAAAGCCAAAAAAATGGACGAAGCAATCCAGATCATCTGTTTGCCATAGCTTTGCGAAATGTCGAAAATATTTTTGTAATCCTCGTTATACACTGCTGCGTAAATGCTTACCCAGCCTAAAAGCACCATCACCAGGTAGAGAATAACCAGCGTCCAGTCAATGTTGTTGAATATGTTCTTTCGTTCGCGCACGAATCAGTATAATTTGGTCGTTAACATTTTTTCTTCAACATCTTTCCGCTTCACTTTTCCTGTAATATACTTTTCTATCATCAGCGAAGCAATGGGCAAAGCCCAGGTTGAGCCGAAACCGGCATTTTCGATAACCACGGCAATGGCTATGCGGGGGTTGTCGGCCGGGGCGAATGCCATAAACAGCGAGTGGTCATCGCCATGGGGATTTTCGGCAGTCCCGGTTTTGCCACACATGGTAACACTGTCAATCTGATACCAGCGGGCTGTACCAAGCGTGGCAACCTGACGCATCCCTTCAACGGCTACTTCGAAATGGGCCGGGTTGATGCTTGGAACGACCTTCTTAAATTCTGATGATTTCTTCCCTTTTTCCCCGACTGATTTAACGACATGGGGCACTATGTAATTGCCTCTGTTTGCCATAACTGCGGCATAATTTGCCAGTTGAAGCGGCGTAACGAGGATTTCACCCTGCCCGATGGATAAGGAGCGAATGGTCATTGCATTCCAGTGGCCTTTGCCATAGATTGCATCAAATGTTTCGGCAGAAGGGATATTGCCTGAAAGTTCAAATTGAAGGTCGGTTCCGAGTTTATGTCCGAACCCAAGGCTCATTACATGATTTCGCCACGAAACAAAATTGTTTCGGATACCACCATGACCTCCATTGGTAATGAATGTCCGGAATACCTGCCAGTGAAACGGATTACACGATTGATTAATGGCAACATATACATCGAGAGGCGACTGATGGTCGTGAGTGCATCTGATTGGGGATGAACCTTTTCCCTGACAAGTATATCGAGTATTAAGGTCCAGGGTCCCTTCCTGAAGCCCAACCAGATCGTTCACCATTTTAAAGGTCGATCCGGGAGGATAGGTACCTGCCATGGCCCTGTTGAGCAAAGGCTTAACCGGGTCTTCTGAGAGCAATTTGAAATTTTTCCCTCTTACACGTCCAACCAATAGGTTTGGATCGTAGGCAGGGCTGGAGAGGAATGCAAGTATTTCACCGGAAGAAGGCTCAATCGCCACAACGCTGCCCATCTTGCCCTGCATCAGCAGTTCACCGTATTCCTGAAGTTCGGCATCAATAGAAAGATAAATATCCTGCCCCATAATGGCTGCCGAATCAAACCTCCCCTCCTGAAAACTTCCGACCTCGCGGTTATGAACATCTACCATCTTGATCTTCATTCCCTTAACCCCCCGGAGCACTTCCTCGTATGACTTTTCAATACCGCTGATTCCAATATAATCGCCCGATTTGTAATACGGCTTCTTATCGATAACCCCCTGGGTTACCTCGCCTACATATCCAAAGAGATGTGCCCCCATTGGTTTCGGGTAAAACCTGATGGTTCGTGGCTGAACAAAAAACCCCGGGAAACGGTACATTTTCTCCTCAAGATAACCATACGTTTCCTTTGAAATCTGCTTCTCGAAGAGGCTTGGCTTATATTTGGAGTATGATCTTGCCTTTTCCATACGTTCAATGAAACCCTCTATGGTGATTTCAAGGAGGCGGCAGAATTCAGCAGTATCAATTTCTTTTACCTGCCTGGGCAGTACCATCAAATCGTAAACGGCTTCATTATACACCAGTAACTTACCATTGCGGTCATAGATCAGCCCGCGTGCAGGATACTGGGTTACATAGCGAAGTACATTGTTGTTGGCAGACAGGGTGTAGCTCTTGTCGATTACCTGAATGTAGAACAGCCTGACCAGATAGATGAATCCAATTACCAGAAATATGGCTATTACGGTTTGTTTTCGTGAAGCGAGTGTTCTGTTCGCCATCGGGTTCCCTATAGTTCTAAATTGCTATCGCAAAATTAGGGATTAACAGGGTACGGATAACAGTCGTTCGTGAAGAGTGAAAACTAAAAGTAAGGAAAGTGAAGAGAGTGAAGAGAGTGAAGAGAGTGAAGAAAGTGAAGAAAGTGAAAGAGTGAAGAAAGTGAAAAGTGATAAAGGTGAGTAAAGACGCAATGCCTGCGTCTCTCCCTTTTGCGATGTGAAAAGTGGATGAGTAAAACTAAAAGTGATAAAGGTTAGTAAAGACGCAATGCTTACGTCTCTCCTTTTTGTGACGTCTCTCCCTTTTGTGATTGCTATCCAACCGGTTTTAAATCCAACCCCTGAGCTTATAATAAGTCAGTGCAAAATACTCTCTTATAACCAGTATTTCATATTTCAGATGGTTCCAGAACTGATAACGCACCTGCAGGTTGCTGCCGATGGGTGGTGCTATTTCGTTTCCTTTCAGGTCTTTATCAATAAACGATAGGTCCGCCTCCAGGGAAGTCTCAAATGCGGGTAAGCCGTTAACATTGGTAAAGCCACATTTGCGAAAGCTCATAACAGCCCGTTTTATATGCTCGGGCGATGAAACTATGGTCAGTGGCAATATGAGATTTTCCTGACTTATTATTTCGGCGATTTCGAGGGCCTGGCCCCTGGTATTTTTACCTTTAACCGCAAATTTGATTTTTCCGGGATTAACCCCTCTGAGTTCTAGTTCTGCAGCTATTCGGCGGGGGTCGCCTAGACTATCGGTGATTTTTCCGGGAACTGCTATAATCACATTTGCATCAGGGTATTGCCGGGCCAGCTTTGCTGTGTAGTAAGCCCTGATTAGTCCGTTTTCACTCGGGATTCCGGCACCGGCAAGCATTACAATGTTTAAAGGGGCTTTGTCTGTTTTGCTGTATCCGGTTGCCAGCCTGTAGTATGTCCAGAAAGGCAAAGTAGTAAAGGCCATCAAAAGCAACAGAATAAAGATACTTCCGCCTGAAAGCAGCAACATTCTTACTATCCGGCCCCCTGCTTTACCTTTTTTACTCATTTACGTACAGGAATATGCCTCCGTCGTTCTTCCCGTCGTTGATAAACCCAAAGAAATTCTCGTCCATCTGAACCTTAAAGTTCTCCGGGTTCAGGTATCTCGCGGTAATTTTTACCTTCCCATCAGCATTTAACCTGACTTTTACATAGTTATAAACATAGTCATCACCTTTGGGATTTTGTATCAGTTTTGACTCTGATGCGACCAGGAATGCATCTTTGTTCTTTACACTGTTTGGAGCAAAGTACTCGAATACATCAAGCGACATTCCCCCTATGGCATCAGGAACCTTCTCCTGCTTTTCATTATCTGCAATCAATTCGCATTTAGCATAATGAAAAACCAGTTTCACCTCACTACCGGTTTTTACCGCTTTCAGTAATTCTTCAAAACTGTTAAGCTGTTTTGGCTGGGCATACAGCAGCGTATATCCATTAATAAATAAAATCAGCAAAGTCGAAAGGATCCGTTTCATATCTACTGTTTTTTAACAATGATGGGTGGCGTTTGAATTGTATTACTTTTATTGAGTTCCCTATCCTGGATATAAACTTCGAACATAATGGTATCAAAGGATGAAAGGGGATTATTCACAAAAAGGGTGTCTTCAATTTCACCGCTTATGGCTTTGTTTTTGCCTGCCGGGGTAAGAATGGGTATTCGCCCGTTGAATGTAGCAGTGTCATAAACTATGGTTGTATCGTTGATGTAGTTGGGCGTAATGAGGAAAATCTCTTTAAACACACCGTTTTGCTTTTCGAAGTACTTTACAAAAAGGTTATAATCGTAAGGAGGTAAGGTATCATAATCGTAAAGGCCTATGTTACCATCACCATCCGAAAATGAAAAGCGGAGCACCCCGCGCTGATCAATGCCCTGCTCATCGCGGAGCATGGTAATATCCATGAATTTGATAGACGGCTCAGGCGGGTAATCTTCATACTTTTTGCACGAAGAGGCCGTGAGGGAAAGCAAACCCATCAGTAATGCAAGTTGTTTCAGTTTCATCTCATGTAAAATGTTAGGCTGTTAACGCGCAAAAGGTGTGCCGCAGGTTGAAATTCCAAAGCTTTTATAGTGAATTTGAACAATTTGAATAGTGCAACAAAACGTTTTGCTAAAATAAATCCCGGGTTACGGTTAACTCAATTGCAAAGCTAATCATTTGAGAATAAATCATGCTCAATCAATGGTTTAATAAGTTCAGGCCCTTCTGCTTTGACAGAATTCACTTTATCACTCACCATATAAACCTTCATGCTGCTATCCGGGAAAGGCTTCAGCATCTCAAGCAGCGATTTCCCGTTGTCTCCGTTCAGCCATTCATCGTAGGCTTCTTTTGGCAATATTACCGGCATACGGTTATGGATTGGCTCCATCAGTTTGTTGGGGACGGTGGTTATAATAGCAAAGGACTGGATAAGTTCGCTTCCACGGCCTTTCCAGTTCTCCCACAGACCTGCCATTGCAAAAGGGGATTCATCGGCCATTACGAAGCGGAATGGTTGTTTTTTCCCGTTGTGCACCCATTCATAGAATCCGTCGGCAGGCACCAGGCATCGTTTCGATTTCAGTGCATGTCTGAAAACAGGCTTCTCCGACAGGGTTTCAGCACGGGCGTTGATTACCGGTGTACTTCTGGGAATTTCTTTGGTCCATGATGGAACCAATCCCCACCTGAAGTATTGTAACATGCGGGGTTCCTTTGCGGTGATAACTGCAAGATTCTGGGTTGGTGCTCCATTGTATCGGGGCACGTAAGATGCGCTGCCTCCGGCCAACCTAAAAAACTCGTTCAGCCTCTGTTCTTCTGTTGTAAGTGAAAATCGTCCACACATAAAAATTTCTATTTTTTTTTGATAAAATTAACAATTTTAAACTTCAAATTCCTTCATAACGGCTAATTTGCTTAATTTTGAGGAAATCAGGACCAATCAGCCAGGGAAACTGGGATTACGGAATCAATTAAATATCAGTAGTATGAAAAAAATTGCAGTAGTACTTGCCGGATGCGGCGTTTTTGATGGTGCCGAAATACATGAGGCAACCCTGACATTGCTCGCGATAAGAAAAAACGGAGCCGGATATGAAATTTTCGCACCCGATATTCCCCAGCACCATGTAGTCAACCACATCACTGGCAAAGAGATGCCTGAAACACGGAATGTATTGGTTGAGTCTGCCCGCATAGCCAGGGGTAAAATTAAACCGCTCACTGCATTCAATGCCCGTGATTTTGACGCGATCATCTTTCCGGGGGGCTTTGGTGTAGCTAAGAACCTGTGCTCCTGGGCTTTCGATGGCCCTGAATGCAAGGTTAATCCGGAAGTTGAAAAAGCGGTTAAAGAAATGGCTTCCCTTAAAAAACCCATAGGTGCCATGTGTATTGCGCCGGTTCTCATTGCCAGAATCTTTGGCAATGTTGAAGTTACTCTTGGAAATGATCCCTCAGATGCTATAAACATAGAAAAAACGGGAGCCACGCACATTGCATCCAGGCATGGAGATGTGATCCGTGACCCTCACCGGCCATTTTTCAGCACGCCCTGTTATATGCTCGATGCAGATATCCTTAACATTGCCGAAGGGTCGGAGAATATGGTGAAAGCGATACTGAATGAATTGAAATAGATTCAATTCGGGAAAGTTTCAAAACCACCCTTTCCCCTTTCCGAATTCCACCGCATCTGTAACGATTTGATGGTGGTCAAAAGCTAACGGTGGTAATTGACTGATAGGAAACCAACCGGCTTCCGCGGCATCATCGCCTCCAACAGCTACCTGAGCCCGATCGGGAAGTAAACCTGCATAGGCAATGGATATGGTGCGGTGGCGCGGATCACGGTTAACAGCTCCATAAGTGTGATATTGAAAAAACGCCACTCCGGCGATCCCCGTTTCCTCCGCCAACTCGCGCTCAACGGCTACTTCCGGTGTCTCATCCATATCCATAAATCCGCCCGGAGCAGCCCAAAGACCTTCAAATGGGGGATTCCCCCGTTTGATCAGTAAAACTTCTGTTTCGTTTCTCAATATTCTGAAAACCAGGGCATCGACTGTTACTGCCGGTCTTGGGTATGGATAGGTAAACATATTGATTTTCTTTCTGACGAAATTAAGCATAAAAAATCCTGCCTGGCAGGATTTTTTATGCTTAACACACACACAAGAAAACTATACTAACCGGAGATGATATATTGACCAGGCCATTGAAGATTCGTGGGAATCCTTCTCAGGTCTGGCTTACTTTTAATACATAATAAACTTCAGCATCAATTTATATTGCCGCTCCCTTGATTCTTCTGCCAAAAGATTCATCCTGTTGAGACAGCTTTTCACGTAATCGAGCAATCCGGGATGCGAAGCAGAACTGTCACAAACCGAAATCTGTCCTTCACTATCGGTTGAAAAGTCAACATTAACGACGCCCTCCAAATGAAAAGCACGGGCAAAATCAGGATACAGGATATTTCTGCTTATTTCTTCGCGCAGTTGGCTGTGTTCTGTGGCAGCAAACATCGACCTGCACCCTTGCAGACCAACTACCATAACAACGGGATTATTACTTTTCATTGGTTCCGGTTTTTCCTGAAAACATTATAAACCAATCCCGTGCCAAATTTGTATATTATTGATATGATGTGACTTGCATAATTCTACATTTTAAAGAATTGTCCGGTTTATTACTGTGCAATGTCCGGAATCGAACGGGTTATAAATGCAAATCGACCATCGACTTGATCAATGGCCGCTCTGAGGTTTTTATGTTCTGTTATTCTTCGTCTGGTTCAGGGTCTGGTTCTTCGTGTTGCCCTGCCCAGCTATCGTAATCACGATTTCGCCTTTGGGTGCAGTTGCGCTGTAATGTCTTGCTAATTCTGTGAGGGTGCGCCATATTCATAGGAGCAGGCCCGCTCTTTTTTTCCTGAATCTCGGCTGCTTTGGCCAATGGCACGACAAAACACCGACAGCAGCAAAAGACACTTTTATTTTTTTGACAAATAAATTGCACTTTTGAATTATGAAAACACTTCGTGAAATAGAACTTACACTAAGTATGCACAAACAGCTTCTGTTTTCCGAATACCCCATTAAATCGCTGGCAATTTTCGGTTCATATTCCAGAAGGAAGCAGAATGAAATAAGTGATCTTGATTTATTGGTTGAATTTAACGACAAGATAGGCCTGCGTTTTATAGACCTGGCCGAAGAACTTGAAAAAATAATTGGATTTAAAGTCGATCTGGTTTCACGAAAAGGAATTAAAGATAAATACTACCAAAAAATTCAATCAGAATTAACTTATGTCTAATCGTGATCTTATATTTCTTCTTGAGGATATGCTTGAATCAGCATTGAAAATAAAGCGGTACACGACAAATCTGTCTTTGGTTCTTTTCTGAAAGATGATAAAACAATGGCCGCTGCTGTCAGAAATTTTGAAATTATTGGTGAAACAGCCAAAAGAATAGAACCTGATTTCCGGATAATGAATTCAGAAAAAGAATGGAACAGAATCAGAGGTTTCAGAAGCAGAATTGTGCATGACTATTTCGGGATAGACTATGAAATTGTTTGGATAATTATCGAAAATGATCTGGAGAATCTTATCTAACAAATCGAATCTGTAATTTCGAAATCACAGTCAGACAGCAAGCCTGAATAAACCACCAACACCAATAAAGGCTGGAATGGTAAAGATGCTGCCTCAGGATTTTACGTGTGGGTGAATAATTATGCGGATTATTTGGGGAAAACCCATACACTCAGAGGAAGTGTTACGGTGGTAAAGTGAACAAGGTGATTTTAACGACTTAAGCGATAGTAAACGAACAAAACTAAAGAAGTCAATCGAAAGCCGGAAGTTGCCATGCCGGAAACCAGCACGCAAAGCCAATTTATTTACCGGCACGGCACTTACCATCCGACCGTTGAATAAAATAAGCCTCCCGGGAGATATCCGTTTTAAAGTCATCTGGAGTTACAAGATCGTTTATGAAATCACTTCTGATACAGTTATTATCCTTAATGTTTTCCATACCAGCAGAGACCCCGTCAACCTGAAGCAAATAAAATAATAAGTCCAGGAATCGCTCCCCGCACAAAACCCTTCTGTAGCCATCTTTTGTCATGCCTTTTGCTGTTGCCCATTGCGCCTTGCATGTCAAAAGCGCCGTCAAAAAATGGTTATTCCAAGCTATCTTAACATAACGCGACATTCAGTGAATCAATCACGGATTTTATGGCAATTCAAAGGCATTTTTCTTTCTGTTATTCTTCTTCATCTTCCCTTACCGGTTCTTCACTTTGCCCTGGTCCGGCAACTGAAATCACGATTTCGCCTTTGGGTGCAGTTGCGCTGTAATGCCTCGCTAATTCGGTGAGGGTGCCCCGTCGGTTTTCTTCGAACATTTTGGTCAGCTCGCGCGAAACACAGGCTTTCCTGTCAGGCCCTAACACTTCAGCCAGTTGTTCAAGCGTTTTTACCAGGCGGAAAGGTGATTCGTAGAGCACAAAAGTACAGGGCAGGGTAGCAAGAAAAGCAAGGCGGGTTTGCCGGCCTTTTTTATGTGGGAGGAATCCTTCAAAATAAAAACGGTCACAGGGCAATCCGGAATTAACGAGTGCCGGTACAAAAGCGGTGGGGCCGGGCAGGCTCTCCACCTCCAGGCCCAAAGCGACACATGTGCGGACCAACAAAAAACCGGGATCGGAAATTCCGGGTGTTCCTGCATCGGTAACCAGGGCAACCGACTCACCAGCAGCAATACGTGCAGCAATGGTTTCGGCTGTGCGGTGCTCATTGTACATGTGATGGGCCATCAGTTTGTTAGAGATACCAAAGTGTTTCAGCAAAATGCCGGTTTTGCGCGTATCTTCGGCAAGTATCACATTCACTTCCTTCAACACCCTGATTGCCCTGAGGGTAATATCCTCAAGATTTCCGATGGGAGTTGGGACCAGGTAAAGTTTTGGCATTGTGACTAATAGGTGTTTATAAAATCACGCAACAATCTGAAAATATCTTCATATTCAGTTAGCGGAACACGGTCGCGGCTGTCGTATATGTTGTGATATTCCTTATGCTCTTTCCCCATTGAATAGATAAAAACGGCAGGAACACCCTGCTTGAAAAACGGACAATGATCGCTGTTGCAACTTTCACCACGGGGCTTCACCGTAAGAATATATTCGTTTTCAGCATTGATTTTAACCAGTTGTTCAAACTGTTTTTTCAAAATAGTTCCGTTAACAACCGTTATTCCTTCACTCCCGGTACCAACCATATCAAGGTTGATCAAAAAAGCAATCTGCGAAAGCGGGAAAAAGGAGTGCTCAACATAAAATTCTGATCCGTTAAGACCGGTTTCTTCCGCGGCCAGCGCGATAAATGCCATGCTGTAGCGGGGTCGATTCCCGGGTGCTGAAAAGTGTCTTGCCATATCCAGCATCATGGCAACGCCGCTGGCGTTGTCGTTTGCGCCGGGAAAGATTGCGTCAGAACCCATCATTCCAAGGTGATCGTAATGTGCGGTTATTACCAGAAATGAGTCAGGAACTGCAATGCCTGTGATAAAACCAATTACATTTCTGACCTGCATTTCAGGCGCAAATACTGCTTCAATTGCAATGGATGCCTTTTTGGGTTTCTCTGGCATTGCCGGTTTCAGCACTTCAAAAACCGGATATGTTTTCTGTTTGAATCCCTGGGAAATGCTCCAGAGCAACCTTTCTTTATCTGTAACCAGAATAAATCCTGCCGATTTCAGGAAATTTGTCCGTACCAGTGAGTCAACCATTCGGATTTTCTCTTTTGTTATGCCGGATTTATCAATCAAAATCAGACTTCCGGAAAAATCCTTTCGCATAAGTTTTTTAAGATTCCCCGGGTTATCGAAGGCTTTGGGAGAAATTGTCCTTATCTTAAATTCTCCTGAAACTGAAGGGCTGGTAGAAGAAATGATGAAATCGATACCAGGCTTTAACTTTTTACCATTGAATGATAATCCTGTCTTTCCGGGAAAGGTGTTAATGGGTATTATAAATGGCTGGAAATAACCTTCGGGAAAGGTTTTCAGGCCTTGTTTTTGCATTTCGGCAGCGATAAAATCTGAGGCTATCCGGTTGGCATCGTTCACATAGCCCCGCCCCGACATGGCCGGAGAGGCCAGTGTGTCAATCAGCCTTCGGGCAAAGGTTTTATCCTGAGCAAATGCTGACGGGCCATTGAAAAGATACAACAGGCCGGCAAGTACCAACAAAACGCCTGCTAGCCTCACTCCTGATCTCAGATTTCTGATTTTATCCATTTTCAACTCCCCCGGATGCAGGCCTATAAATATCGTCTGGTGACAAATTCCTTTAGTTTTTTGAAGACAGGGTTCTGAGCGTCCCAGTTATAACGTGAATTGAGATCAGCAAATAATTCATCTGCTTCAACAGAGGAAGAACAGGCGTTTAAAAGGCTGGTTGCTTCATTATACCGGTCGGCCGATCCTTCGAACAACTCGTTGATAAACTGGAATTTATCATTTAACCCAATGGCTGCTTTCAGATCGCTGATTGGTTTAAGCTGCATACGGTCGGCCAGAGATTGTTCGTGTTTGCCGGAAGCGATTTTATCTTTGATCGAAGGTGCTTCACTTTTAAGTGTGTCGGCAATGGTAAGTGTTCCAAACAAATCGAGCGGACCCTGGAGTGGCTGATTGGTTGCAGTTCCGGAGTCACGGGTAAACTCATGTTCCGGTTTGTACTCATTGGTTATCGGTGGGTGAATTTCCGGTGCCTGTGTCCTGGCAAACTGCAATTGTTCAATTGGTTTAATTTCCGGTTGAACAGGCGTTGGCGGGGGAGCTACAAATGGCGGTACAACCGCAGGAGCGGGAGACGGGATCTCAACTGGTCGTTCAACGGGCGAAACACTTTGATTCTGTGTTGGTTGACTGTATTGAGCAGACTCAGGTTGCACAACAATATTAATAGAAGGCTGGTTGCGCAATGCTTCCGTTTTTTCGTACAATTCACGCAGCAGCGAAAGCATGAGATCAGCATCGAGCGGGTGAACCGGACCGTCCGGAAGATTATTACAACGATCGGCCAGCTTGTCGATAAGCTGCTTAACATCAGATTTTAATGATTCCATTGTATAAAATTATTTATAAACAGTAGTCTTTTGAACGTTGAATGAGGCTATTTTTGTACTTTGCGGGCACAAAAAATCAGACATTCAAAATAATGCATCCGGGTCTGACTCACTGTTTTCAGTGGATAAAATTAGTAAAGATATCCGTTCAAGATTAAGAAATGTTTCTCGAAAGCGCATTAAATCCTTCTCAACGCCGCGGCTGGATTGAAGTTATCTGTGGTTCTATGTTTTCGGGCAAAACCGAAGAGTTGATCCGTCGCCTGAATCGTGCCCGCATCGCAAAACAACATGTCGAAATTTTCAAACCAGCTATTGATACCCGTTACGACGAGGTAAATGTAGTTTCACACAACGAAAACTCCATAACTTCCACCCCGGTGCAGTCTTCGTCCCAAATATTGCTGTATGCCAATAACGTGGATGTGGTGGGCATTGACGAAGCCCAGTTTTTCGACGATGAACTTATTTCAGTCTGCAACAAACTGGCCGGCAGTGGTATTCGCGTTATTATTGCCGGCCTTGATATGGATTTTACCGGAAAGCCTTTCGGACCAATACCTGCACTAATGGCCACCGCTGAATATGTCACCAAAGTGCACGCCATCTGCATGCAATGCGGAAACCTGGCCCATTACTCTCACCGAAAAACTGCTGATGAAAAGTTGGTCATGCTTGGCGAAACCGATAGCTATGAACCCCTATGCAGGGAATGCTTTGTGAAGGCCAGAGGAAAGTGAGTGAAGAAAGTGAAGAGTGAAAAGTGAAGAAAGTGAAGAATAAGTGATGTAAAGACACAATGAATGCGCCTCCAAGCTTTCCAAAGTGAAACGAGAGAGAAAATGGAGAAATTACGAGACACTTGCTCTCTTTTCAGGTGAAAGGAATCCCTTTAAAACCAAAAAGGGTGCAGCAGGGTAAGATCAAACCTTATTTTTTCTTATTAACCTCAGTAGCCAGAAAATTCAAAACACATCCATAACCTTATTTTTTCTTTCCAACCTTTTTGAAATCTGACCATTTTGGTGAATGATAAAGAAAGTGAAGAGTGAAAAGCGAAGAGTGAAGTAAAGACACAATGCTTGCGTCTCCATCCTGTCCGGAGTGAAGAAAGTGAAAAGTGATTGCATCCCCCCTCGTAATGAAGAAAGTAGCAATTCCCTGCCGGATATAACCGTTCCTGGGAGTGAGTCAATTTTTGCAGGGTTTTCAACCCTATGAAATGGATGTTATAGAGCAATGATGATAAATCAATCGCATGTTTTTTGGACTGAAAGAAGTGTTCTGAACGTTAGTATAAAAATCTCCCCCTGTAATTCAATTCACTTTTCACTCTTCACTTTTTTTCACTTTTCACGTTCTTTACTTTCTTCACTATTTTAATAAGGTCCCCTAATTTTCCCATTCATCCCCTCTTTATTCCTGTTGGGAAGGTTTTGTTTTGTGGGTGGTTAAAGCGGTTGTTTCTTTGCTTCATCAAACAAGACATCACTAACATAAAGCAGCGACACTATGAAAACAACAACTCGTTTACTGGCAATTGTTTTGATTGCTACTTCAACTGCCTGCAGCAAATCCGACGATTCTGCATCACCAGCCAATCTTTCAGCAACTTTAATACAGGAAATCAGCACAGATTCCTGGATTGTAAGTTCCTATATTGATAAAGGTAAAAATGAAACATCCGGCTACACCGGCTACACATTTACATTCTTCGACAACGGGACCCTTACCGCAGATGTTTCTGGAATGACTTTTACCGGAACCTGGCGCATCGGAAGCAACCACAACGGAAGCGATGATAGTGTCAATCACTCCGGTAACGACAACAAACTGATCATTGCCATTTCCGGCAACGACCGGATGGATGAACTAACCGATGATTTTCTGATTGTTAGCATTTCAGCTCCGGAAATAGTGCTGAAAGACGACAATCTGACTAAAATCAAAGAACTCAGGTTTGCAAAAAAATAATGTGTGTGGACTAAAGCAGAACATGAATCCCGCAGATTGCACTGGTTTGACGACTCATTGCACTCTTTTATAACGCACTAACTTGTACGCACGCAATTTGTGGGATTCTGTTTCTAAACTTTCATTTACGATCCAACCTAGAGTCAATTTATTTGTTTATCAGAAAAGAAAATGAAAATGAAAAGGAAAATAGTTGTTATCGGAGGGGTTCTGGCTGGCATTGGCCTGATTACAGGATTCATTGTCTATTTCTTTGTTTTTAACAAGCCTCACACGGATTATTCAAAAGCCACGCCGGATTTTGATATAAAAGCGGCCGCTCTTTTCGAGGAATTCAGGACAAACCCTGAAGCTTCCTCCGCCAAATACAACGGCAAAGTTCTTTCGGTTACAGGGGAGCTGAACTCAATAGAACAGCCCGATTCTCTTACAATAGCTGTTTTCGGGTTTGAAGAAGGAATGTTTGGCAGCGAAGGTATCAGATTTACCATGATACCTGAACATGCAGGAGAATTGGTGAGCATCGCGCCAGGGACAAACATCACTCTAAAAGGGCTTTGCACTGGGTATAACGATACAGATGTTATTCTGGAGCATTGCAGCCTGGAAAAGAAGTAACGCAGGGCGCAGGGCTCAGGGCGCAGGGCTCAGGGTGCAGGGCATAGGGCGCAGGGCTCAGGGCGCAGGGCTCAGGGCGCAGGGCTCAGGGCGCAGGGCGCAGGGCTCAGGACTCAGGGCTCAGGGCTCAGGGCGCAGTGCGTAGGGCACAGGGCGTAGGGCGCAGGGCGTAGGGCACAGGGCACAGGGCGCAGGGCGCAGGGCGCAGGGCAAATTTCCGTTTCTTCGTTCCTTCATCAGCGTCCCACGTCCCTTTTTGCATTGAGCATGGAAAAGTGAATCAAAAACAAAAAACAATAAACTATAAACAATAAACTAAAACGAAGAACAATGAAACAATTAACAACCATACTGCTATTTGCAATCATGGGTTTGGGCAGTGCCCAGGCCCAGAAATTCATCACGAAGACCGGTAACATCCGCTTCTTTTCAAGCACCCCGATTGAGGACATTGAAGCTCATAACCGTCAGGTAAACAGCGCACTCGATCAGCAAACCGGGGATTTTGTCTTTAAGGTTTTAATGAAATCATTCCAGTTTGAGAAAGCCATGATGCAGGAGCACTTCAACGAAAATTACGTGGAATCGGATAAATTCCCGAGTGCTACATTTACTGGAAAAGTTATTAATATCAGCGAAATCAACTTCGCGAAAAATGGCATCTATAATTCGACCGTGGAAGGCGATCTCACCATCAAAGGTGTAACGAAGAAGGTCTCTGAAAAAGGCACTTTCGAAGTAAAAGACGGTAAAGTAAACGGAAAATCCACCTTTATTGTCCAGCTCGCAGATTACGGGATTAAAATTCCGAATACGGTAGCCAACAACATCTCGAAAACCATTCAGATTGACGTGGATGTGAACCTCGAAAAACTGGCAAAATAGGCGAAAAGAGGACTTCCGGTTTAATATATAACCTAAGTTGAGCGATTTGAATGAAGTGAAAAAGCGCTTTACTCAGGTAAACACCGATTTGGAAATTGTTGCAATTCACCAAAGCCTCGCTCAATTTGGGTATAACTCAGTTTTCAGAAAAAAAGTAACGCAGGAAGCCGGGTCCTGCGTTGTTTTCTTATTTCAAAGATAAAGCCTGTGATCTTTTTAAAGACCACAGGCTTTCGTCTATTCTGGTATTCAATGTAATACCTTATATTGAGTAAATAAATTACTCTGGCAAACTATGGCTTTACGACTTCTTTCGTTTTGCAGGTTGACCATCCGAA
>JBBQIQ010000053.1:0-24458 GCA_038325075.1 Bacteroidales bacterium
AAGCATACACCCTCAATGGGTCAAATCCGAAATTGCCCCAGTCAACTTTGCCTTTGTTCCCGGAGAACCGGTTTGTCAGTGGCCATGCGATACCCGATGTTTCCGATATCTTTAAACTATCCTTTCCCGAAACGCATACCAGATCAACATTTGAAAATCTGATAACCAGTGTTGTGTCATAATCATAAGTATAGCTTCCATTGCGAAACTGCCACGAGTTGGCATAAGAACGGAAAAGCACCCTGTTTTTGTTAACTTCTAGCGTGCTTTCAAGAAAACCGCTGAACTGTCGCAGACTTTTACCGTTGATAAAAGGTTCTAACCCGCGGTGCCAGGCTAAATAACTCTTTGTTGTCGTTGTTTCGGAGAAAGAGTTAAGAGCGGTCAGATAGTCGCGGAAGGCTGGCGTTGGCCTCATCCGCTGCGCAAGCATCAGATTGCTGGTTTTGATGATCTCCTTCAGAAGAGGGGATTCATATCTGCCCGTTATCCATGCTTCTGAGAACTGCTGAACCGCAAGTTTAGTTTCCCGGTCAGAAGCTGATTGCATAAATGCACCCAATTCTGTGATAAAGGCTGTAGCGTCTTCTGAGAAGACTTTAGGCTCCTGTGCTTTCAGGTTCAGGGAAACAGAAAAGGCAAGAAACAATAAAAATCGAAGACCGCAGTTAAATAAGTGCATTAAAAAATAGTCCGGTTTGTGAGAAAACAGCATTTATCGGGTTTGGTTGAGTCAAAGAGTTGATTCGAAGCAGGCTGCTACCCAGTTATTGCGCTCCCTATGGCCCTGATATTTGAGTCCGAGAGATTCAGCAAAAGCCTTAATAGCAAACATATCCTGTGTATAGAAACCACTCATGAGCAAAGTACCTCCTTTGTTCAGACTTTGACCGTATGCTTCCATATCGTTCAGCAGAATGTTCCGGTTGATGTTTGCGATGATAAAATCAAACTTCATTTCTTTCAACAAAGTGGCATCTCCAATATAAACGTCGATACCGGTGGTTTTATTCTTCTCTGCATTTTCGAGTGAGTTCCGGTAAGCCCATTCATCGTTGTCGATAGCAGTAATTTTTGCTGCACCCCGCATGGCCGCCAGGATTGCCAGCACCCCGGTTCCGCAGCCCATATCGAGTACCGACAAGCCTTTAACAGGAAGGTCAATCAGGTATTCGATCATCAGTGCGGTGGTTTCGTGGTGCGCCGTACCGAACGACATTTTTGGTTCAATCACGATTTCATATTCCATAGCGGGCATTGCCGGATGAAATGGCGCCCTGATATAGCAACGGCCAGCAAGCGTAACAGGTTCAAAGTTTGATTCCCACACGGCATTCCAGTTCTCTTCCGGAATAACCGTCCAGGAATATTCTACTTCCACCCCTTCGGGCCACAGCAATGGATTGTTGAGCATAGCAGGATCAAACTGAGCCGAAGGGATATAGGCCAGCAATCCCTCTTCGGTTTCCGAAAAACTTTCGAAGCCCGCTTCGCCCAACCGGGCCATAATAAGTTCGGCAAACGCAACCTTCTCTGCCGGAAGGCTGCATTTAAGTTCCGTATATTCCATTTTCGGGATTTAGTATTGTTGTCAGAAGCTACCGGCAATCTTAATAAAATCTTCTGCCTTAAGCGATGCGCCACCAATCAAGCCACCATCCACATCAGGATTGGCAAACAATTCGAGGGCATTGGCAGCATTGCAGCTTCCGCCATACAAAATGGTTGTATTCCCGGCAAGTTCCGATCCGAATGTATCTGTTAAAACTTTACGGATAAAGGCATGCATTTCCTGCGCCTGCGCCGGTGAAGCGGTCCGTCCTGTACCGATGGCCCAAACCGGTTCGTAGGCAATCACTACTTTCTCAAACTCAGCGGGGGTAAGATGGAACAACGCTTTTTTTATTTGCGAACCAACCACTTCAAAATGCTTTTCAGATTCTCTTTCGGCCAGCACTTCACCACAGCAATAAACCGGCACAAGTTCATGTTTTAATGCCTGCGAAACCTTTGTTGCAAGCAAGGTGTCCGTTTCCCCGAAATACGATCGGCGCTCGGAATGGCCGATGATTACATATTTTGCGCCTGTGGAGGCAATCATGGCTGCCGAAATCTCACCGGTATAAGCGCCTGATTCATGTTCGCTCATATTCTGGGCACCGCAGCTAAAGCCATTTTCCTGGGCAATATCGGCAGCAAGTTCAAGATAAAGCGCTGGAGGGCATACGAGGATTTCAACGTTTGAAGGACGGTTTGCTTTCAGGATATCGGCTATATCAAATAGCAGGTCTTCAGCTTCACCAAAGGTTTTGTTCATTTTCCAGTTTCCGGCAACAATTTTTTTTCTCATTTTTTTATATGGTTTTAAAAGGAAATTTTGATTTCAGCTCAGCCGTATTCTTGGGTCGAGCAGGCCGTAAATAATATCTACAAAAATATTAATAATCACCAACAATACGGCAATGAAAAGAACGGCACCCATTACTACAGGAAAATCGTAATTTTCGAGCCCATCCACAATGACTATTCCCACGCCTTTCCAGTCAAAAACATACTCTACAAAAACAGCACCGGCCATAAGCGAGGCAAACCATCCCGAAACGGCAGTAACTACAGGATTCAGCGCATTGCGCAGTGCATGCCTGCTAAGGACTTTCATCCGGGAGAGGCCTTTTGCCCTTGCTGTCCGGATGTAATCCTGCGAAAGCACTTCGAGCATCGAACTCCGTGTTAATTCTATAATAATTGCCAGGGGCCTGATTCCCAGAGTTATTGCAGGAAGGATAAGGTTTTTCATATCCAGGAATTCCCCTCTGCCAAAGTCATCTACCGTGTAAAGTGACCCAAACATACTGAGTCCGGTGTAATCTGCCAGCACGAATGCAAAAAGCCAGGCCATCAGAATAGCCGCGAAAAACGAGGGCAACGACATACCCAATACGGAAACAATAAGTGCCAGCCGGTCGAAGACAGTATCCTTTTTGATGGCGGTTATAATCCCGATAAATACCCCGAATATCACAGCAAAGCCCATGGCAACCGTGGCCAGCAACATGGTGTTTGGAAATGCCTGTGCAAGAATTTCCGAAACTTCTCTTTTACTCTGGTACGACCGGCGCAAGTTTGGCTTTTTCAGAATTACCAGTGCTTTGCCTACAGAAATCAGGCTAAAGAAAGGCGCATATTTTGAGCTGTCTGGATACCAGAAACTCTCCCGGTTTCGGGTATTGTGAAACGATAAGGGTGACAAATCATTAAGGAATCCCAGGTATTGAACATAAACCGGCTGGTTACGCCCAAGTTCACGGTTGATGGCATCCACCGAAGAAATATCGGCCCGTTGCCCCAGCATCATGCGCGCCGGATCGCCCGGAAGGATGTTGAAAAGCACGAAAACAAGCGTAACCACTCCGAACAGTACGAAAACTCCGTAATAAATTCGCTTCAGGATAAATCGGAGCATGAGCGGAGCTACTTTTCTTTGTTGGGAATCAGATATTTGTTCTCAAAATCATTGTAAGAAGGAAAATCGTTATAGTGCCATTTATCGATCACTACACCTTCCTTTAAAAGCAAGAGCCCCGGATTGGCCCTCACCATTATTTTGAGTGCAATATCATCAGCCATGTAAATGTCAAAGTTAAGTTTCAGCCTGGCACGTGTTGAATCGATAACTTCTGAAAGCGAACTGGTTAACCCTATAAAACCATATCCCGCTTCCATAGCCTTGTCAGCGAACTCATTGATACCTGTAAGGGCAGTCTGATTTGCGGTTTCAAGTTCCCAGGCCACCAGCATAAACTGATATTCAGGGTTTTGTATAACCAAATCAGTAAGATCGGTTCCCGTTGAGGCCATTATCTGAAGATCGTGTCCTTTAAAGGAGTTGGGATCTTCAATCCTCTGGTCTGCAAACTCCCATTTCGACATCCAGACGGAATCGTTGTATGGGTAATCTGGTGACAGATACTCCTTTGTTTCACCTGTTTCCTTGTTTTTGTAAGTGAGGAAATACTTAACAGGCAAGGGGTTGTCGTTGTACATTTTGTTACCGACCTTCCAGTCCATAAAATCGATCAGCGGCAAATGGCGGTAACAAAAAATGCTAAAGCCGACAAAAAGGGATAGCACCACTGCCGCAATGCCATAGGATTTGAAATTCCCGTGTTCATCCCGTGTTTTGTTGCGCCAACCAACCAAAATCAGGGTAAATACCATCAGGACTACATTCTTGTAAAATGTCTGCCAGTTGGTTAATGTTATGGCATCGCCAAAGCAGCCACAATCGGGTACCGGATTGTAAATGGCATCGTTCAGCGTAAGCAGTGTAAAGAAAGTCATAACTCCCAAAAGGAGCCATGAGCCCACCTTTGGCTTCAGGTTTAGCAGGATGACAACCCCGAGAATAAACTCCATTGCAGAGCCAACTATGGATAATGTGAGCGCATAAGGCATCATCCAGTGGGCGTTCCAGACAATAAAATAGTCTTCAAACCGGTAAGCGGTTCCCAGGGGATCAATCCCCTTTACAAATCCTGAAAAGATAAAAACAACGCCAACAACAATCCTTGATATAAGATGTAGTACTTTCATAATTAGTATTTTATACTAAATTCATTTGCGAATATTATTCACTCTTTGCATTTCTTAGCTCCGATAGTTTAATCAGCGCAAAAACAGCATAGTTGATCATATCGTAGTAATTTGCATCAACGCCCTCAGAAGCGAAGGTTTTACCCTTGTTATCTTCTATCTGTTTAACCCTCAGCAATTTCATCAGAATAATATCGGTAAGGGAGCTCACCCGCATATTGCGCCATGCCTCATCGTAATCATGGTTTTTATCCATCATCAGGCTTTTGGCAGCCATGGCGTATTTGTCGTAATACTGCTCAACTTTTTCAGGGTTCATGGCATGTTCTTGGCTGTTGCCGGGTTCAAGCTGAACGAGGGCAATGATCGCATAATTGACGATGCCGATAAATTCAGGCCACTCGTCTTCAACCACCAGGTGGGTTCCCTTTCCCTGAATACTGCGGATCCGGTTGGCTTTAATATAAATCTGGTCGGTGAGCGATTCAGGTCGGAGTACCCGCCATGCAGTGCCATAGTCTTTCATCTTGGCTAAAAATATATCTTTGCATGATTGAATGGCCGAATCAAACTGAGCAGAAGTATCGGTTGTCATAAAATATTGATGATTAACAAATTACTTAAATCTATCCCGATGGAACACGCTGGCGGTTCGCCCGATAAAGGTACAGTTTTTTTGGAAACCCAAACAATGCAGTGCGGAACCAGGCATCTCGACCTTTCCGGTCCGGTAGTTATGGGTATCCTTAACCTGTCACCGGATTCATTTTACGATGGTGGAAAACTGAAAACCAAAGACGATCTACTCAGCCAGGCTTCACAAATGCTTGAAGACGGCGCAGTTATTCTCGACATCGGGGCCGTTTCGACACGGCCCGGAGCTAAACCGGTAAGCTCTGATGAAGAAAAATCGCGCCTCTTGCCGGCATTGGATCTGTTGATTAAGGAATTTCCCGAAACCATCTTCTCTATTGACACATACAGGGCAGAGATAGCCCTTGAATGTTGCGATATGGGGGCCGGTATCATCAACGATATCTCCGGTGGGCAGTTTGATGAGGCCATGCACGAAATGATCGGGAAACAAAATGCCGCTTATGTGCTGATGCATATCCAGGGAACCCCGCAAACCATGCAGCTAAACCCCGCTTATACCGCTGTAATAGGAGAAATTGCGGATTTCTTTGCCGAACAACTTGCAAAACCTGAACTTGCCGGCAAAAAAAACATTATCCTCGATCCTGGTTTTGGCTTTGGGAAAACTGTTTCCGACAATTTTCATCTGTTGAATTTCATGGATGCCTACCTGGCATTTGGACTTCCATTACTGGCTGGTGTTTCGCGCAAGTCGATGATCAATAAAATACTGAATACAGCGCCTGGCCGGGCACTGAACGGAACCACCGTGCTGAACACCATTGCCTTAATGCGTGGAACTTCTATTTTGCGCGTTCACGATGTAAAAGAAGCTGTTGAAGCCATTAAATTGGTGACTGCGCTGAACCAGTCAGAGCGAAATAACTAAATTTGCAAAAACACCAAACGCTGATGCCTGAATTGCTGATTCCCTTTTTTATCGGACTGCGCCTGCTCGATATCATTGACATTCTGCTCGTTGCCCTGTTGCTTTATGAATTGTACCGGCTGGTCAAAGGCACGGCCGCTATCAACATCCTTTTGGGCATCATCGCCGTTTTCCTGGCATGGCGGTTAGTCAGGATTCTTGAAATGGAACTACTGACCGAAATCCTGGGCGCTTTTATCAGCGTCGGTTTCATTGCCCTTATCGTCGTTTTCCAGCCTGAAATCAGGAAGTTTTTGCTTTTATTGGGTACACCCAGTTTTATGCGTAAGAAGCATCGCAGGTTTCTCTTCTGGAAAATAAATTATGCCAACGACGAAAACCTGACCATTGACCCGATTGTACAGGCCTGCCGCAAAATGGCCACAACCAAAACCGGCGCCTTGATCGTGATCGGAAAAATTAATGAACTGGAAGAATACATAAACACCGGCGAAATTCTGGATGCCCGCATTTCAGAGCAATTGATTGAAAACGTCTTTTACAAGAATTCCCCATTGCACGATGGCGCGATGATCATTATGAACAATAAAATCAAGGCAGCCAGTTGCATCCTACCGGTATCAAAAAATGAAAATCTACCGGTTCATGTGGGCCTGAGGCATCGTTCGGCTGTTGGGGTCAGCGAAAAATCCGATGCAGTCGCCATTGTGGTATCCGAACAAACCGGAAAAATATCGTGGTGCAAGGAAGGTGAGCTAAACCTGAACATCGAACCGTCGAGGCTGAAAACCCTGCTCGAAGACGAGTTTAACCTGGAGAAATAAACCTGAAATTTCAGGATAAAGAGAATCACTCCTCAGCATTGGCCTGGGCAGCCCTCGCTTCAAATTCTTTAACCATTTCTTCGGGCGATTTCCCTAAGTATTTCAATGCTGCTTCTGCATCATCTGCCAGATCGTGGGTAGGGTATTTCTTCAGGAAATCATTGTAAACCTGTGAAGCCTTCCCATAATCGCTCAATAGGTTTTCATAAACATAAGCTTTCAGAAAAACCGTTTCCGGCAAATAGTCGCTTTTCGGAAAGTCATTCAATGTCTGATCGATCAACTGCATGGCCCTGATTCCGTTGTTGACGCCGATACACAGGTTTATAGCTTTATATAGGTAGTTCGGCGCCAGGGAATCGGCGGCATTGTGTTCAACAAAGGCAACATACGAATCAAGCAATTGGCTTAATTTAGCCGGATCAGGCTTAGCCCCTTCCTGTTCGAGTTGTTTTTCAAGGCCCGAAATTACCTTAATATCTTTATCGCGTTGCGAAGTACACGAAATTCCAAGAATTACAAGTGCTGAAAAGGCAAAGGCATTGAACAGTTTTTTCATGCTTTTTTATTATAATTTGGCAATTGGCTGATTAGTAAACAGGTTTCTTTTTGGCTAACGGAAAGATCATTTTGTAATCGATATCCACAATGCCTTTAGTGATCTCAGTAAGCTTTCGTTTCAGCATCATTTTGCGCAATGGGTTGATGAGATCAACAAACAAAATGCCGTCCAAATGATCGTACTCATGCTGGATTACGCGTGCAAAGACGCCTTTCAACCGTTCATCGTGAAAATTAAAGTTTTCGTCGAAATACTGAATGCGCAATTCCGATTTACGTATTACATCCTCTCTGATCTTGGGAATGCTCAGGCATCCCTCATTAAACGCCCATTCTTCACCTGACTCTTCTGTTATCCGGGCATTGATAAATACCCGCTTAAGGTCGGTTTCGCCAGGGAAATCTTCGGCATAAGGGGTTGCATCAATTATAAAAAGACGAATGCTGCGGTTTACCTGGGGAGCGGCCAATCCGACCCCGTTTGAAGAGTACATCGTCTCGAACATATCCGCGATTAACTGATCCAGTTGCGGATAGTCTTTGTCAATGTCAACCGCTATTTTCCTTAATGTCGGATGTCCGTAGGCTAAAACTGGAAATATCATGCTTTGATGTCGTTTCTTTTGGTTTAAAATTATGTCAGGCTTATGACACTATTTACCTGAGTTTGGCCGATCTTGCTTCCAGATACGACTGCAGGATAATGGCTGCGCTCACGGTATCCACAAGCGCCTTATTCTGCCGGTCCTTCTTTTTGGCTCCCGATTCAAGTATTGTCCGCTGGGCCATCATCGAGGTAAACCGTTCATCCACCCTTTCAATTGGTATTTCAGGAAACTGCTTAACAAGCAAGCGGACAAAAGGTTCGGTAAACTTAACCGATTCCGAGGCCTGATTGTTCATCTGACGGGGCTCTCCAACGACAAAAAGTTCAACATTTTCTTTGCTGACATAATCTTTCAGAAATGCAATGACATCTTTGGAATGCACGGTCGTTAAAGGCGATGCGATGATCTGATCCTCATCGGTTACCGCAATGCCAACCCTTTTCTGCCCATAGTCAATAGCGAGAATCCTCCCCATCAGTTGTTGTTTACAGCCCACAAAATTAAGAATTAAGCGCAAACGGTCGAAAAATTCTATAATTTTGACCTTCTGTTAATCCGGATTTTATGTACGAAGACATCAGGGAAATTGTGGAAGCCGCATGGGAGAATAGAGAACTTCTTCAACTGGCAGAAACAAAGGATGCAATTCAGGAGGTGGTCAGCCTGCTCGATTCGGGCAAACTGCGGGTAGCTGAGCCGCAAGGTGAAGCATGGAAGGTAAATGAATGGGTGAAAAAAGCGGTTATTCTGTATTTTCCAATCCGACAGATGGAGGTTATGGAGGCAGGTCCGTTAGAGTTTCACGATAAAATTCCGCTGAAGCATGATTATGCGCACTTGGGTGTCCGGGTTGTGCCTCACGCTGTTGCGCGATATGGTGCGTACCTTGCACCGGGTGTTATCCTGATGCCATCGTATGTGAATATCGGCGCCTATGTTGACAGCAACAGCATGATTGACACCTGGGCAACCGTTGGCTCCTGTGCCCAGATCGGGAGAAATGTTCACCTTTCAGGAGGCGTTGGCATTGGCGGTGTGTTGGAACCTGTTCAGGCTTCACCGGTAATTATAGAAGACGGCTGTTTTATCGGGTCGCGCTGCATTGTGGTCGAGGGCGTTCGTATTGGCCGCGAAGCCGTGCTTGGTGCCAATGTTGCAATCACGCAATCGACCAGAATTTTTGATGTCTCCGGTCTGGAGGCTGTCGAATACAAGGGTTATGTTCCGCCCAGGTCGGTTGTGATTCCCGGTACATACCCAAAAAAGTTTCCTGCGGGTGAATACCAGGTTTCCTGCGCCCTGATCATCGGGCAACGGAAGGAATCAACCGATTTGAAAACATCGCTTAACAGTGCTTTGCGGGATTTCGGTGTTCAGGTCTGATGGAATGATTCTGATTAGTAAATTAACAGATTCGTTGATTAGCGGATTAGCCGATTAGTGGATTAAGATACTGGTACATTCCACAGACTTGGAAGTGGATGTCAAATTCGTCACTTGTCACCCTGAGCCTGTCTGCCTGTAACTTACGCCAGGATTAGCTCTTACTGGTGCAAACAGGCAGGCGCAGTCGAAGGGAGTCATTCGTCATTTTTATCCGGAGTCCCGAAGCTTCGGGATCGAAGGGTGTCATTCATCATTCAAAAATCAGTTGGCAGTTGTCAAAAGAAAGTGAGAAATGATTAGTGAGTAGTGATGACTGAAAGCTGATGGCTGATGGCTGAAAAGGCAGTTGGCCCGTCTGACCAGCGCCATTGATATTTTAACCGATTCAAAATTTATTAAAGTAAAAATATAGTTGAAACAGGTTTTAATCATACAAACCGCTTCTCTGGGGGATGTTATCCTCTCAACTGCACTTGCCGAAAGCCTGCACCAGCACTTCCCGGATGCCTCAATCGATTACCTGATCAAAAAAGGATACGAAGGGCTTTTTGTTGGCCACCCGTTTATCAGAAAGGTGTTGGTTCTCGATAAAAAGGAAAAGAAATACCGCAACCTTTTACGCACGGCATTGCAAATCAGAAAGACACACTATGATGCCGTGATCAACATACAGCGGTTTTTTGCCACCGGATTTATTACGGCAGTTTCCGGCTCCCCTGTTCGAAGCGGTTTTGATAAAAACCCGCTCTCTTTCACATTCACCCATAAAACCGAACATAAGATCGGCAACCAGACCGGCGAACATGAAACCGAAAGAAACCACCATCTGATTGACTGGCTTTCGGACGTAAAAATTTCGCGTCCTGTGCTTTATCCGGCTAAAACTGATTTTGAGAAAGTTCTGAATTGGGGCAAAGGAAAGTATATTACCCTGTCGCCTGCTTCCCTCTGGTTTACCAAACAATATCCCATTCATAAATGGATAGAGTTTACCGACAAACTTCCTGAAGATATCCTTGTTATATTATTAGGAGCAGGCAATGACAAAGAAAGCTGCAACCAGATTGTCGAAAAGTCCAGGCATAGCCGAATTGTCAGCCTTGCCGGCGATCTCGGTTTTCTGCAATCAGCAGCAATCATGAAAGGTGCTTTGATGAATTATGTGAATGATTCGGCGCCCATGCATTTGGCGTCTGCGGTGAATGCACCGGTAACTGCCGTTTACTGTTCAACCACACCGGCATTTGGGTTTGGCCCGCTTTCAGATGACTCAGCCGTGGTTGAAGCGATCCCGGAGCCGGAATGCAAACCTTGTGGCTTGCACGGATACAGGCAATGTCCTGAAGGCCATTTTAAATGTGCCGAAACGATTAAAACTGAACAATTACTAAACAGACTCGGGTTATGAATGAAGAATTTGATGCTGAAATAGCCAGAACACTTAAAGTCCTGAAAGAGGGCGGTGTAATCCTTTATCCGACCGATACCATTTGGGGCATTGGCTGTGATGCCACCAACAGCAGGGCCGTTGAGAAAGTTTATAAAATCAAAAAACGCAAGGAAAATAAAAGTCTGATCATTTTGGTCAATGATTTCAAAATGCTTGGCAATTACGTTGACAAAGTTCCGGAGATTGCCGGTGACCTATTTGCCAGCATTGACAAACCGTTAACCGTGATCTATGACAATGCCAGCAATCTCCCGAAAAATGTGGGTGCAACAGATGGCACCATCGCAATAAGGATTGTGAAGGATGAATTTTGCAGCCGGTTAATCGGTGAATTCGGCCGGCCGGTTATTTCCACTTCTGCTAATATCTCCGGAGAAGCAGCACCTTTGGTTTTCAGTAAAATAGCAGATTCTATAAAAGTTCAGGTTAACTATACCGTACAACTCTACCACGACCTTTTTATGCAGGCCAAAGCATCAACAATTATCAGGCTCTTCGGCAGCGGCGACTATAAAATCATCAGAGAATAATCACGGGAAAATCTTTTCAGACAATATTTTTAATTCTCAACCAAAGAAGTAATTTTGTACCCGTTATTCAGAAATTGCTAAATAACTGATATGAAACGGCTTGGATCACTGATACCGACTTTTTTTCTGATCTTCCTTTAACTGTTGTTTCTCAGGACACTCTTCGGACCCAAAATTTAAGAGGTTCACTGGATATTTACAACCAGCGCATCTGGCGTGGTTTTGCCAATGGCAATTCTGTCAGCATTCAGCCATCTTTGGAATACAACTATAACAACTTTACGGGTGGAGTTTGGGGCGCTTGGTGTAACGATGTTGTAGTACATTGCGCAATGTAGTTAAACATTCCAATAAAATAGAATATCCCAAAATGGGAAACGTGGATTTATTTTTGTATATTTGCAATATGAGAATTATTGCTTTTAGAACTCTAAGTGAGTTCTATGAAAAACCAGAATATTTTGATTCTGAAGTCTCATTGAGAGCTTGCTATCATGATGTTAAAACATCTGAATGGAAAAATTCAAATGAACTGAAAAAGCAATATAAAAATGCAAGCATTGTCCAAGACGGAAGAGTAGTTTTCAACATTAAAGGCAATGATTACAGATTAGTAGTTGCGATTGATTATGAATTTCAAATGATTTTCATAAGGTTTATCGGAACTCATAAACAATATGACAAAATTGATGCAAAAACGATTTGATTATGGATATCCGACCAATTAAAACAGAGCAGGATTACAATGCTGCCATAAGCAGAATTGAAGAATTGTGGGGAGCAAAAAAAGACACTCCGGAAGGCGATGAATTAGACTTGATGGCAACCCTGGTTGAATCTTATGAGATGAAACATTATCCCATTGCACCTCCTGACCCGATTGATGCGATTAAATTTCGCATGGAGCAAATGGGAATGACCAATTCAGATATGGTTCAATATTTGGGGAGTCAAAGTAGAGTGAGTGAGATTCTTAATAAAAGAAGAAAGCTGACATTAAGCATGATAAAATCACTATACAAAGGATTAAAAATACCAGCAGAGATTTTACTGACTTAAAAATAAAGTGCTACAACACCCGGTATAGCCATTAAGGGTTTTCAGTTGATTGCGAAAAGCGGTTTCACTGTCACACTTTTAACTATTTCTGTCCGGTAAATCCGGTTGAGAAATTCGAATTTTTTGAAATCGGTAAAGGAAAAACAAAACATACCCTTGATTTCAATCTGGAATACGCCAATCCCGTGAAGCATCCGTTCTCTTTTTTAGTCGCTGCCATGCTTTACGGCGATGACATCAATCCTGCAACCGGCATTAGTTTCTACAATACTTACATTGAGCCTGCCGTCGGTTTCAATTTCGGAAAAACGCATCTGAAATTATTTGCCGGGTTCACTCCATATAAAAACTATTATGCTGAACAGGCTACGATTGTAAACACCGGTATCTGGGCAAGTAGAAATTTCAGGATAGTTAAAAAGGTGCAGTTTCCTGTAAAAGTGTCTTTTGCGCACAATCCCTATCATCGCAAATCATATCTTACTTTTGGGATTAACCTCAGGGTGTAAATTCAATTTGTAAGGCTTTTTTCTGTAACTTTGGTTATCTGGTCTGTGGTTAAACTCTTCGGCTCAGCCCATGAACAAACTACCCTGTGGGTTGTTATAACGGACTGGATTGCTGCCGCTGGTAAGCAATAACAATTAATAATTTTGAACTGATTCGTACGGATGAAAGATTTTGGCATAAAGAATACCGATAAAGACACATTGAAACAATGGTACTACCTGATGTCGCTTGGACGCAAACTCGATGACCGCGCCCCCAACTACCTGAAACAAGCCCTTGGATGGTCATACCACGCTCCTTACGCCGGCCACGACGGAATACAACTTGCCATCGGGCAGGTTTTTCAAAAAAGCAACGATCACCTGTTTCCTTACTACCGTGATATGCTGACTGCCATTTCGGCGGGGGTTTCTGCCGAAGAAATCATCCTGAACGGTATCTCAAAAGCCTCTGACCTGGCCAGCGGTGGCCGGCACATGTCGAACCACTTTGCCAAACCGGAATGGAACATCCACAATGTTTCGTCGGCTACCGGAAACCATACCCTTCACGCGGTAGGCGTGGCAAGGGCAATCAAAAAATACGGGGCAAGCGCCGTCGCATTCAGTTCGCAGGGCGAGTCTTCCACTTCAGAAGGCTTTGTATATGAAGCCATCAACGGTGCTTCCAACGAAAAATTACCCGTTGTCTTTATCTTACAAGACAACAATTACGGCATTTCGGTGCACAAGCGCGACCAGACAGCCAACTGGCGGGCAGCCGATAATTTCAGGGGATTTAAAAACCTGAGGATCATATACTGTGACGGTAAAAATGTATTCGATTCGATGAACGCCATGACCGAGGCCCGCAAACACGCGCTGGAAAAGATGGAGCCTGTCATCGTTCATGCCACCGTTGTGCGCATTCATTCACATTCCAACTCCGACAAACACGAACTCTACCGCGACGAAAACGAGCGGTTCTGCGCCAAGGCCAACGACCCCTTCGACAGATACCGCAAAACCCTGATCATTTCGGGCCGTGTTTCGGAAGCCGAACTTGACGAATTGGACAAACAAGCCAAGGAAGAAGTTTCTAAAGCGCACAAAAAAGCACTGGCCGCCCCCGATCCTGATCCGGCAAGCATTTTCGATTTTGTATTACCAGCTCCCTATCCTGCTTCTAAATACCCTGATGGTTTGCACAATCTGCAAACAGGCGAAAAACTTAAATTGATTCAAGCCCTTAACCAAACGTTGAAAGCTGAGTTCAGGCATAACCCCGATACTTTTCTCTGGGGCCAGGATATTGCCAATAAAGATAAGGGCGGCATTTTCAATGTAAGCAAAGGACTACAGCAGGAATTTGGCATCGAAAGGGTCTTTAATGCCCCGATCGCCGAAGATTTTATCATGGGAACTGCCAACGGCATGAGCCGTTTCGATAAAAAGTTAAGAATCGTTGTTGAAGGCGCTGAGTTTGCCGATTATTTTTGGCCGGCCATGGAACAGTTTGTCGAACTCACCCATGATTACTGGCGCAGCAATGGTGCTTTCTGCCCGAATGTGACCATTCGCCTTGCTTCCGGGGGTTATATCGGAGGCGGCTTATATCACTCCCAAACCATCGAAGGGGCTTTGGCAACCTTTCCGGGGATAAGAATCGTCTATCCTTCTTTTGCCGATGATGCCGCCGGCTTGCTCCGAACCAGCCTCAGATCGGAAGGCCCGACCATGTTCCTTGAGCCCAAAGCGCTTTACAACGATCCGCTGGCCGAAACCTGGGTTCCTGAAGATTTTGAAGTTCCTTTCGGCAAAGCACGCATCCGCAGACCGGGCAACGATCTTACCATCATTACCTACGGCAACACCACCCACATGAGCCTTGCAGTAGCTGAGAAGATCGCAGCCGAATCAGGCAAAAGCATAGAGGTTATTGACATCAGGTCATTGATTCCGCTTGACAAGGAAGCGATTCTCGAATCAGTAAAGAAAACCAACAGGGCACTGGTGGTTCACGAAGACAAAGTCTTTGGCGGATTTGGCGGTGAAATAGCCGCAATTATCACCGAAGAAGCCTTCCAATACCTCGATGCACCGGTAAAACGCGTTGGCTCAACCTTTACACCGGTCGGATTTAACCGCATTCTTGAAAAAGCAATTTTGCCTGATCAGGAAAGGATATACAAGGCTGCACTCGAAGTGCTGAATTTTTAATACCGCGTTAATTTTGTAATCACTAGTGTCAGGGAAAAGTTTTTTGAATAGCTGGAAATGATTGATAACATTGGATTCTGTACATCATTTGTATCACAGTCCTTACTTTTTTTTCTTTGACACACCCTGTTCCGATTTAGCGGAAAAAGCGCCAAAACACCAAAAATTACAAACTTATTTATCTGATTTGGTGAATCATTGGTGGCTTGGGGTCTTGGTGTCAAGATGAACTAGACTTTTAACCGCACAATAGTGTTTTGTAATAAAGAGCTCCTCTGAACAGGGGCTTTTTTTTGTCTCATCGGGAATTGGGAAATGCGGGGTAAGCACAAAAAAATTACTTTTACCAAATCAAAACCAATTCTCATCCATCACCATGAAAAAATTCCTGATCCTGTTAACCATTGCGGCCATGATAACATCATTTAAATCTGCCGGGGATACTGGCCCTGAAAGTGACAATCCTCTGCTTAAAGAATACAACACACCGTTTGGTGTGCCGCCTTTCAGCGAAATCAAGCCGGAACACTTTCTACCAGCCGTTGAAAAAGGCATAGAAGCCCAGAATCTGGAAATTGAGGCCATCGTCAGCAACAAACAGCAGCCTGATTTTGAAAATACTGTGGCGGCACTTGACTATTCTGGCAGTCTGATTCGCAAAGTCAACAGCGTGTTCGGCAACCTCAATTCGGCCAATACCAGCAAAGAGATGCAGGAGATTGCCAAACAGATGGCTCCTATGCTTTCGGCCCACAATGACAATATTAAACTGAATCCAAAATTATTTGAAAAGGTTAAGGCTGTTTATGAAAAGCGTGAGACACTGAACCTGACCGGCGAGCAAATGAAACTGCTTACCGAAAAATACAAGGATTTTGTGCGCGGAGGTGCTGCCTTATCGGGCGATAAACAGGAACGCTTCAGGCAGATCAACCAGCAGTTATCGGTTTTAACTTTGCAGTTTGGCGAAAATGTGCTCAATGAAACGAATGAATTCAAACTGATCATCGGTAACAGGGCCGATCTGGCCGGGCTTACTCCTGAGTTGATTGAGCAGGGGGCCGAAACCGCCAAAGATTCCGGACTCGGAGGCAAATGGGTTTATACATTGCACAACCCTAGTATTATGCCGTTTTTGCAGTATTCAGCCAACCGCAGCTTGCGCGAAAAGATTTACAACGCTTACACAAGCAGGGGAAACAACGGCAACAAGAACGACAACAAAGCGCTTATTCAGCAGATTGTCGCTCTCAGACTTGAAAAGGCAAAACTGCTGGGCTACCAAAGTCATGCAGCTTTTGTGCTGGAAGAAAACATGGCGAAAAACGCAGGCAATGTTGAGAAACTTTTGATGCAATTGTGGGAACCGGCCTTAAAACGCGCTGTAGTGGAAGCTGCAGAATTGCAGGCCATTATTCAAAGCGAAGGCGAAGATTTCACCCTTCAACCCTGGGACTGGCGCTTTTATGCAGAAAAGCTCCGGAAGGCAAAATACGACCTGAACGATGAAGCTTTAAAACCCTATTTCCCACTTGAGAATGTGAAACAAGGTGTTTTTACGGTAGCAAGCAAATTATACGGAATTACCTTCACCCAAAGGAAGGACATTCCGGTCTATCATCCCGATGCCATTGCCTATGAGGTAAAAGAAGCGGATGGCCGGCACATCGGAATTCTGTTCATGGATTTTCATCCGCGTGAAAGCAAGCGGGGGGGCGCATGGATGAACAGTTTCCGCAAGCAATATATTGAAAATGGCAAAAACATCTCCCCGGTTATAACCACCGTTTGCAATTTCTCTAAACCCACAGCAACACAACCTTCGCTGCTCACATTTGACGAAACCAGCACCCTGTTCCATGAATTCGGACATGCTCTGCACGGACTACTCTCTAATTCAACCTATTATAGCCTTACCGGGACTTCGGTCCCAAGAGACTTTGTCGAATTGCCTTCACAGATTATGGAAAACTGGGCCTCGGAGCCGGAAGTGCTGAAAATGTATGCGAAGCATTATCTTACCGGAGAAGTCATTCCTCAGGAGTTGATCGACAAATTGCAGAAAAGCAGGTACTTTAACCAGGGATTTGAAACCGTGGAATACCTGGCGGCTTCTTTTCTCGATATGGGTTACCATAACCTGAAAGAGATTGGTTTTACGGATATCGGCATGTATGAAAAAGCCACCCTTGATCAGATTGGGCTTATCCCTGAAATAACCAGCCGTTACCGTTCCACCTATTTCAATCATATTTTCAGTGGCGGTTATTCGTCGGGCTATTACAGCTATATCTGGGCGGCGATTCTGGATGCAGATGCTTTTGAAGCTTTTAAAGAAAAAGGACTTTTTGACAAAGAAACGGCGACTTCGTTCAGGCAAAACATTCTTGCACGCGGCGGAACAGAAGACCCCATGGTTCTTTACCGCAAGTTCCGCGGTGCTGATCCGGATATTACCCCGCTGCTGAAAAGAAGGGGCCTGCTGGAAGAGTAGAATTAGGTTAAGGTTAAGGTTAAGGTTAAGATTGAGCCTGCCCGACTAAAGTGCGTCGGGTAAACCTGTCTGAAATTCAGCTTCAAAGGAAGGATTGGTCAACCAGGCAGACAGGGCTTTTTACTTTTTCTTTGCCAACTGCCAACTTTTTGCTTTGAGCTTTAAACTTTAAGCTTTGAGCTTTACTTTTTACTTGGCACTTATTCTTTGCCAACTGCCAATTGCCAACTTTTTACTTTAAGCTTTACTTTTTACCTGCCTGACTGCGTGAAGCAGACAGGCTTTTTACTTATTCTTTGCCAACTGCCAACTGCCAATACGGCCCACTTTCTTCCTAAAACCTTGAACCTTTTAACTTTGAGCTTTATACTTTGAGCTTTGAGCTTATTTTTACTTTTGACTTTTCCCTTTTTACTTGACCTTTATTCTTCCTTCAGCGTTTTGAACCTGAGAATATGGACGGTCACCGCTATTCCGATAAAAATCAGGCCAACTCTCAGCCACCAGTAAGGAGGCCCAAAAATAAAAGAAGTGCTTAAGGTAATCCACAGAAAAGCCAGGCTGTAAAGTTTGTTCCGGAAGGTAATTCCCCTGCCTGATTTATAGTTTCTGATATAGGGTCCGAGGTAACGATTGTGAAGCAAAAGCCTGTTCATGCGATCGGAAGAGCGCACAAAACACCAGGAAGCCAGTAAAAGGAAGGGCGTGGTGGGCAATAATGGTACAAAAATCCCGACAAAACCCAGCAAAGCCGCCAAAATTCCGGACACCATCAGCAATACCCTGACAATGGGACTGTACTGTTTTTTAGTTGTATTAAATTTATAACTATCTGACATTAAATTACTTTGATTGTTAACTTATGCATCCTTTCACTGTCCAAAGGCTAAGGGGTAATCCCAATACATTAAAATTCCATTAAATTTGACTTAAAACTCCTTTACTGATAACAGAGTTACCGTACCTTTAGTTCACATTAAGTCGAACAAGTATCCAACCCGGAACTGAGCCTGAGAACCTCAATTCCGGGTTGTAATTTACAGCCAGGGCTCAACCTTTCAAACTTCAAAAGCCTTGTTTAGAAACTGATTGAACTCCTTCATGGTACTGCAAACCTCTAAAACTTTTTGTGGGAATCTATCCGACAGGACAACCTCATCTGCAAGCGGGTGCATAACCGTGTAACTTTTATACATCAGCAGGTCCACATCGGGGAAGCTTGCATCGAAATCCTTGGGGGGCCGTTTCAGCTTGTCAAATTCGGCCAGTTTTCCAAAGGTCTTTTTAAATTTTTTCTCTTCAATCAGCTTTTTAAAGCCGGCAGCATTATAGTAAATTTCCTGTCTCAGTTTTTTCACGACATCCGGCTCTGGCATATAGATGCCACCACCGACCATGGATGCACCCGGCTCAATATGGATATAATACCCGGCCCTTGCTGTTTTACGGCCGCCATTGGCAACAAATGCACCAAAATTAGTTTTATAGGGAAGTTTATCCTTTGAAAAACGAACATCCCTGAATATTCTGAAGATAGAATCTTTAGCTGCAGGCATTTTAATAGATGGGTCAAAATGTGAGATCTCCCCGATCATCAGATTAACTTTTTCTTCAAAAAGTGTTTTGGCTTTCAGATAACGGTCACGGTTTAAGTCGAACCATTCGCGGTTATTGTTATTTTTCAAATCACTCAGAAAACTCAGGATTACTTTCATGGCAATGTTCTTAGGTTGCATCCGCAAAAATAAAATAATATGGTGGTTAAGCAGTAATTTTCATACAGCCATAACCAACATAAAGACAAATGGTTTAAATTTACCATGATTATTATAATTTAAAGACACTGCTTTTTATACGAACATAACCATAGTATCTGATGCGAAAAAGAGCTACCCTGATTATTTGTCTGATTGTGTTAATTATTCCGGTTTCAGTCGTTGCCGGTGGCGATAACCGGCCTGCCGGATCAAGATCAGCAGCGCTGGGCAACGCCTCAGTGGCTTTAAGCGATCTTTGGTCAGCCTTTAACAATCAGGCCGGCCTTGCATACCTGAATACCCCCGGTGCCGGGTTCTACTACGAAAACCGGTTCCTTCTCAGGGAAATGGGATATAAAGCAGCCGCCATTGCCTATCCTTTGAAATCCGGAACCATCGGTCTCAGCTTTAACCACTTCGGATATTCCGCCTATAACGAAAGCAAAATCGGCCTTGCCTTCGCTAAGACTTTTGGCAAATACCTGTCATTCGGATTACAATTAGATTACAATATGGCCAGACTTGCCGAAAATTACGGCAACAGAAACTTTGTGACTTTTGAAGCCGGCATGTTGGCCAAAATAACCCCAAAACTGGTTCTGGGAGCGCATGTTTATAACCCAATCAATGCAAAACTTGCCAAATACAACGATGAACGGGCACCGGTTGTCTTCAGGGTCGGAGCGACCTACAGCCTCTCCGAAAAATTCACACTGCTGGCAGAAACCCAAAAAGATTCCTATACAGATGCTTCGGTAAATGCCGGAATTGAATTCAAAGCAACCAGCCAGATTTTTCTGAGGGGTGGAATCTCAACCGGTCAGGAAGCCTTTTCGTTTGGCGCCGGATTTCTTCTGGGAAACTTCACGCTGGATATCAGCAGCTCGTATCACAGCATTCTCGGTTATTCGCCCCAGGCTTCAGTTTCCTTTAAATTCTGAGCTATATGAACCCAATTTTACGGTTTGTTGCTGCATTATCTTTCCTTCTTATCATCTCAGAAGGCACAATATCTGCCCAGGAGCCTGTTAAACCTGATCCGGCAAGTTCGCAGATATTAGAAGAGAAAATTGAGCAGCTTTCAGGAAATACCGATACCGAACTTGACTATTCTGAACTTGTAGATGAATTGTTACAATATATCAGAAATCCCATCAACATCAATACAGCCTCTGAACGTGAACTTCAGCAGTTGCAACTGAACGACCTGCAGATTAATAACCTGTCTGCTTACATTCAAAAATTCGGTGAACTTACCAGCCCGTTTGAGCTAAACCTGATTGAAGGATTTGATTCCACACTCGTTACTACCCTTTCTCCCTTTATAACCTTCGAACTTAAACCTTACGGGACCGACCTGACACTAAAAAACCTGGCAAAGTACGGAAAGAACACGGTCATCACAAGATACCAACAGGTATTGGAGGAACAAAACGGATATTTGCCCATTGACGACTCATCCTATCAGGCCAAACCAAATTCAAGATATCTTGGGAGCCCGGAGAAACTTTACCTCCGATACGGATACAACTTTTATAACAAGCTTCGTTTTGGGGTTACTATGGAGAAAGACGCCGGTGAAACCTTTCTGCCAAAGCCTGACACCCTGAAAAAAGGTTTTGATTTCTACAGTTTTCACTTCTTTTATTCCGGCAGGAAATTCCTGAAATATGTTGCGCTGGGCGATTACCACGTACAATTCGGGCAGGGCCTGACCATGTGGAGCACCCTGGCTTTCGGGAAATCGCCGGCAGCGATTACCAACCGGCGGATAGCCCAGCCGTTAAAGCAAAATACCGGGGCCAACGAAAACCTGTTTATGCGCGGTGCTGCGGCTACCATCACCCCGTTGAAAAATACTGACTTAACCTTATTCTATTCCTCAAAGAAAGTTGATGCCAATGTTCAGGCATCGGATTCCTTATCCGCCGAAGATTTTTACATCAGTTCATTGCAGGAAAGCGGGTATCATCGCACACCCAACGAACTGGCCGGCAAAAATTCGGTGCAGCAAACAGTCTATGGCGGAAACATTCAAACACGTGCAAAGATGTTCCGTTTTGGAGCTACGGCAATCCATACAGAGCTTGGCCGCGAACTTATCCGAAGCAGTTCGCTTTACAACAAGTTTGACTTCAGGGGCAAATCGCTGACCAATTTTGGATTCGACTATGCTGTAATCCTAAAATCTCTTACTTTTTTTGGGGAAGTTTCGGGCAGCGACAATGGCGGGAAAGCTTTGCTGGCCGGTGCCACTGCCACCCCTGATCCGCGACTTGCCCTGTCGTTGATTTACCGCAATTATTCCAAAGATTATCAGAATTTGTTTAGCAATGCGTTTGCCGAAGGCAGCCGGAATTCGAACGAAAAAGGAGTATACGTAGGCATGTTGGTGCAATTGCACAAACGGGTCAGCCTTTCGGCTTATGCCGATCATTTCTGGTTCCCCTGGCTCAGGTACCGGGTTGACGCCCCCTCACATGGAAAGGAATACCTGACCCTACTTACTTACACACCGTCGCGGAGGGCCGAAATCCAGTTCCGTTACCGCGTTCAGCAAAAGCAGATAAACCCTTCAGGTGCTGATGGATATACCGACTATCCCGAACCTGAGACCCGGCAGAACTACAGGGTTAACCTGAGGTTCAAGCCAAACGCGATCATTACCCTGAAAACCAGGATAGAGACAACTACCTGGGCTATGCCTGGTTACGACAGCAAAAAAGGCTTTCTGGTCTATCAGGATATTTCTTACAACGATCCTGAAAAACCCTGGCAGTTGAGCAGCCGGTTCGCCCTTTTCGATACCGACACCTACAATGAGCGTTTATACGCCTATGAGAGCGATGTTTTGTATGCATTTTCCATCCCATCCTATTATTATAAAGGAAACCGTTTTTACCTGATGGGTAAATACAGCATTGGCAGAAGCATTGATGTATGGCTCAGGTATGCAATAACCCACTATTCTAACAAACAGGTAATCGGTTCAGGCCTCGATGAAATTCAGGGCAACAACAAATCAGAAATCAAAGTTCAGGTGAGATTCCGGTTTTAAATTGTTACCATGATCGATTTTCATAGGTTCACAATTTAATTTGGTTATTTTTGCTTCGGGAAAATTGACAGATCTAAATATTATTATTAACCACTAACACTTAATTAAATGTTTAAAAATCATCCAAAAGGGCTGCTTGCTGCGGCAATAGCAAACATGGGAGAACGGTTTGGTTTCTATACCATGATGGCGATTCTAACCTTGTTTTTGATGTCGAAATTCAATATTTCGGGTACGGAAGCAGGTAAATTTTACTCCATCTTTTATGGTGCCATTTATGTTTTGGCAGTGGCCGGTGGTTTTATTGCTGACAGGTTACGAAACTACAAAGGAACCATCATTGCCGGTCTTCTGATTATGGCGGCTGGTTATGTCTTTCTGGCAATGCCATCCCTGATTACTACCAAATACATTGCTCTCGCAGCATTATTGGTTATTGCTTTTGGTAATGGCTTGTTCAAGGGCAATTTGCAGGCTCTGGTTGGTCAAATGTATGATAACGATGAATTCCGTAGCAAACGCGATTCAGGATTTCAGATTTTTTATATGTTCATAAATATAGGAGCAATGTTTGCACCTTTTATGGCAACATGGGTGAGAAACACTTTTGTAAAAATGCAGGGTTTTGGCTATAACGCTGATCTACCTAGTCTTTGCCATCAGTATCTCGACCAAAAAATGACTGAGGATGTTATTAACGGACGTTTCTCCGAACTTGCTACTTCTGTTTCAAATGGAGTAATGCCGACAAATCTTGGTAGTTTTGCAGTTTCATACTTAGATGCTTTTAATACAGGTTTCCACTATGCTTTTCTTACTGCTGTTGCTGCAATGGCTATATCCCTTGTCGTCTTTTTGTTAACTAAGAACAGACTGCCGAATCCAACCAATAGAG
The DNA here is from genome assembly GCA_038325075.1 of Bacteroidales bacterium. GTDB lineage: Bacteria > Bacteroidota > Bacteroidia > Bacteroidales > Lentimicrobiaceae > Lentimicrobium. The sequence continues at coordinate 23,449 of JBBQIQ010000053.1, forward strand.
TTAAAGCAAATGTTTCTAAAGAAGAGATTCAACAAGATGCAAAGGAGATAAAACAGCGCATTATGGCTCTTTTTGCTGTTTTTGGTGTTGTTATATTTTTCTGGTTTTCATTCCATCAGAATGGATTAACGCTAACAATGTTTGCCAAAGATTATACTCTGCTTGGCGGATTGTTTCCCTCGGTCGAAATATTCCAGTCAATCAATCCTTTCCTGGTAGTGTTTCTTACTCCTCTGATTATTTTGTTGTTTGGTTCAATGGCTAAAAAAGGTAAAGAGCCTTCAACTCCCAGGAAAATAGCGATTGGTATGGGAATAGCCGGGTTTGCTTTCGTAATTATGGCTGTTGGTTCTATTGGCTTACCTTTACATGCTGATGTTGTTGCTCAGGGTGCTTTACCAAATGAACTGCGAGTGACTCCGTGGTTGTTGTTTGCAGTTTATTTCACACTCACAGTTGCTGAACTTTTTATTTCTCCACTTGGACTTTCGTTTGTTTCTAAAGTTGCTCCCTCTCATTTACAGGGACTTATGCAGGGATTTTGGTTAGCCGCTACTGCTATTGGTAACTTTTCATTATTCCTTGGTGCTATGATGTACGAAAGCATATCCATATCAATTACATGGACTACTTTTGTTGTCGTTTGTTTACTATCTATGATTGCAATGCTTGCCATGGTTAAATGGCTTGAAAGGGTTGCAAAATAAAACTGTTTTTTTTCTAAAAAAAAGGCTGTCCTGAATAAGGCAGCCTTTTTTTGAACAATGGAATGTTGGAATAATGGAACAATGAAACAATGAAACAATGGAAATCATCAGATTAAATGTAGGGAAACGACTAGTCGTGTCCCTACATTTAATCTGCCCTTTGCCCTGCGCCCTGAGCCCTGAGCCCTGAGCCCTTAGCCCATAGACCGATGCCCATAGCGCTGAAACCTTAACCCTGAACACTAAGCAAAGATAAAAAATACAAAAGCACTCCGACCTGAGCGCAGCGCCATGAGCCCTGAG
>JBBQIQ010000054.1:0-24269 GCA_038325075.1 Bacteroidales bacterium
GGTCTTCACCGTATCAGGTGTTTTGGTATTCACCGTATCAGTTGTTTTGGTCTTGAGTGTATCCGGAGTTTTGGAAAGATTGGATACACTGTCTTTACGCCTTGTCAGGTTAATAATGACTGAGTCGGTAATGGCCTGAAACTCTTCCATATCGAGTTGGTAATACCTTAGATTCTCCCTGAACTGCTCAGGAGTTACACCGTAAGCCTGATAAAGCGAATCGTAACACTTTTCAGCAAACAATTTCACACTGTCTCGCGACATCTTTACCTGTTTCAGTTTTAATGCAGCCTCGGTCAGCTCAATATCGGCCATCAGGTGGATCAACTGTTCGCGGGGCATTTTTTTATCCCTGGTTATATATTCCTTTTGCCCACTCCGGCAGCCAGTTATTGTAACCGACATGATCAGTGTAAAAAGCAGGATTAAACTAAGCGGGGATCTCACCTTTTATTTTTTGCTGGCAGAAAATTCTTCATTCAGAAGTTTGAGCACATCTTTGGTTATATCCAGTGAATCGTTGGCTGTGAGAATACTGCCACCCTTGTTGTATGAAAGGATATAATCAAAATTTACTTTCTGGTTGTATCGTTTCAGGAAGTTATTAAGACTGTCGAGAAGCAGTACATTAAGTTCGAACTCCTGTTTTGAAATATCGTTTGAGTATTTCTCGCGCAACTCGTAGAGTTTCTGCTGTTCACCCATCAACTGTGCGTATATTTCCTGTGCGGATTCTTCAGATATCGTCTTCTTGCTTACCTGCTCCTGGAAATAGGCGGCATCCTTTTCAAAAGCAGCCTGTTTCGTTTTCAGTTCATTTTCAAGCCGGATGGTTTTTGACCCAAGTTCATCACGCATCGATTTTACCAGATCATAATGAACAAGAATGCTGTCGCTGTTCACATAAGCAATGGTAACGGCTCCACCCGAAGCCTTCTGGATAAGGGCCATATTTGGCGTATCACTGTTACCCGGTTTCAGGACGATAAAGTACAAAACGATGAGGCCGGCCAACAGCACAACATTTAAAACTGTCAGTAATGTATTCAGGTTGTTTTTTTTAGCTTTCTCGGTAATGACAATGTTTTGTTCTTTTGGAGTTTCCGGCATTTCTGAACCGGGTGTGAAAGTTTCGTCCTGCATATTCATTCATGTTTGATTAGGGGGCAAAATTAAACTAAAAAACAAGGCCGGACAAATATTCATGAGGCCTTGTTTTGCATCAGTTTATGAATTATTACTGATCAGCAGGATAAACCGGGAGCTGCCATCTTTTGAATATCAGCATTGAGTCCACTATGAAAGTAAAAAAATAAGAAAAGTACTAAAACACCACCCCAATCCGTACTTTCTGGATAGGGACACCAAACTTGCATGAATGCTCAGATAGACAAAATTCACTAAGGTTTGATTATTAGTTAAATAATATTAGTTTGTTTTAGATTTCGACTACGAGAGTGTAATACAGGTTTCCCTAAATTGTTTTCACACTAATTAGTAATTAGCATAAGTTGTATTTTGCACTAATTAGTAATTAGTATTTTTTATCTTTGCACAAAATGAAAGGTAATGAAAAATAAACTTTTGCAGATCGCCTACAATCAGAAAGAAAGAATGCAGCCAGGTATCGCATTAATTGAGCGCGATTGCATGTCACAGGCTGCTGAAGCGTTGCGCAGCGATAGCCGTGTACTCATTGTAACAGGTATGCGGCGGACTGGTAAATCAACATTGGTTCAGCAGCTTATGGCAACAGTTGATAACTTTTGTTATTTTAATTTCGAAGATGAAAAACTGCTGGATTTTACCGTTGAGTATTTTGGCGAACTGGAAGAAGCACTTATAGAGGTTTATGGCCCTTCACGCTATTGGTTTTTCGATGAGATACAAAATGTAAGCAATTTTGAAGTTGCCGTTCGCCGCATGCAGGACAGCGGGAAAAAGATTGTGCTGACCGGATCAAATTCATCTATGCTGAGTATGGAATTTGGTTCGAAACTTACCGGAAGGTATAAGCAGTTGGAATTGTTCCCTTTTTCTTTTGGTGAAAACCTTCGTTTCCGCAACCTAACATATCATGAAAAGGATTTCTTTCTGCCGGAAGGGAAAGTAATGCTAAAAACCTGGTTCGTTCAATGGCTGGAGGAGGGTGGACTGCCCGAATACCTTCAGTACAACGATCAACACTATGTGAAAACACTTTTTGATAACATCCTTTACCGCGATATTATCGTGCGTTTTGGGATCCGCCGTCACCGCAAATTTCGCGAGTTGGTGCAACTGCTTGTGAGCAATCTTTCGTTGCCTGTTACTTTTACATCGCTTCAGAAAAGTATAGGTCTGTCGAATGCCGATACGGTGAAAGAGTACATGGGTTATCTTTCAAATGCCTATATGTTTTACGAAATGTACCAATACCATGCTTCCGTTAAGATGCAGCTTCGTTCGCCCCGCAAAGTATTTCTGAACGATGTGGCTTTTCACAACCTGGTTGGGTTCAGTTCAACACCAAATCAGGGCCGAAAGCTCGAAAACTCGGTATTTCTGGCTTTAAGACGTCAAACAACTGAGGTGTATTCATATAATAGAAACGGGGAATGTGATTTTATTGCGTTCGGTCAGGATCGTCAAGTAAAGGCTATTCAGGTTTGTTACCAGTTAACTGCTGAAAACCAGACCCGTGAATTGAACGGGCTTACGGAAGCCATGCAGGCATTCAATTTGGAGGAAGGACTTATTTTGACGCTGGATCAGGAATCTGAAATACAGAGCAGTGGAACGAACATATCGGTTATGCCTGTATGGAAATGGATGTTAAAAAACAATAGTTACAAACCGCAATGAGTGACACCGCGCCTAAAAACTAAGATTTAGTCATATTAAGGCTCACCGATTTGAAAGAATCTGCAATAAAGAACTGGCAGCATTACTGTAAAAGTCGGCAAACAACCCGCCGGTTAAATCCTGGAAAATAAAACTAAGCCAGAAAAAAATTATCATTATCCTCGAAACCGGCATTCTTGATCCGGTGAAAAAGGACAAACTCATGAAACTGATCGCTGAAAAGATGCATGAAATCAGTGATTCACTATAGGTGTGGAACTTTTTTAGAGAGTGGTGGTCCCGACTGCTCTGGTGTGATGGTCTCAACTTCTCTCGACCACCAATTTTACCCGGTGGTCGAGCGAAGCCGAGACCATCCGGAACCCGAAGCCAAAATCCCGGTGGTCGAGCGAAGTCGAGACTATCCGGAACCCGAAGCCAAAATCCCGGTGGTCGAGCCTGCCTGAATGCCTTCAGGCAGACAGGCGTAGCCGAGACCATCCGGAAATCGGAGCCGAGACCATCCGGAACCCGGGTTATACTAGCCTTTGACAGGGACTAATTCCCGAGATCCGACATAAACTTTATGCGCATCAGCCTGACTTCATCTTCGGTATATTCATCCTCACCCAGTTCCCTGATGGCATCTTTGATCGAATCACTTTCGGCTTCGCGGAAGTAATCGTAAATTTCCTCCTGATGGTAGGGGTCAACATACTCACTAACATAGTAATTCAGGTCAAGTTTAGTACCTGCCGAAACGATGCGTTCAACCTCAGTAAGGAGCTCTCCAATGGTCATATTTTTGGCAAGCGCTATGTCTTCAAGCGATAATTTGCGGTCGATATTCTGAATAATATAAACTTTCAGTCCCGATTTGTTCACTACTGATTTAACCACCATATCCATCGGGCGTATTATCTCGTTTTCCTCTACATAGTTCTTGATAAGTTCGATGAAGGGGGCACCGTATTTCTGAGCTTTGCCAGCCCCGACACCGGTAATCTGTTTCATTTCGTCGAAGGTAATGGGGTATTGAATGGCCATATCTTCGAGCGACGGATCCTGGAAGATGACGAATGGCGGCAGGTTTTCCTTGCGTGAGATTTCCTTCCGGAGATCTTTCAGCATGGCAAAAAGCGTTTTATCGGCGGTACTGGTTTTGGCTCCGCCACCGGCAAAGAAATCTTCATCCTCCGTATTTTCGTAGTCATGATCGCGGGTGAGCATGATGGAGTAAGGCTTCTTCAAAAACTTATGTCCTTCCGGAGTAACCTTCAGCAGGCCATAGTTTTCGATGTCCTTCACAAGTAACCGCTCAATCAGCATCTGCCTGATAACCGCGTTCCAGTATTTATCGTCCTGCTCCATGCCTTTGCCAAAAACTTCAAGCTGGTTGTGCTTGAATGATTTGTTGTTGGCCGACAATTTCCCGGTGATCACGCCAATGACATGTTTGGCTTTGAAGAGTTGTTTGAGCGCGATGACTGTTTCCAGCACCAGCTCAACAGCCTCCATGCCCTCGAATTTCGTTTTCGGATGCAGACAGTTATCGCAACTGCCGCAGTTATCTTCTTTGTAAACTTCGCCAAAATAGTGGAGTAGTTGCTTACGGCGGCACACCGAAGATTCAGCATAAGCGACGGTTTCAAGAAGCAGTTGACTGGCAATTTCCTGCTCTGCTACCGATTTATTTTTGTTGAATTTCTCAAGTTTCTGAATGTCATCGTAACTGTAGAAAGCGATACAATTTCCTTCGCCGTCATCGCGCCCCGACCGGCCGGTTTCCTGATAGTAACCTTCGAGGCTTTTCGGAATATCGTGGTGGATGACATAGCGCACATCCGGTTTGTCGATCCCCATGCCAAAAGCGATGGTGGCCACGATCACATCAATTTCCTCCATCAGGAACTTATCCTGGTTGATAACCCTTGTGGCTGAATCGAGCCCGGCATGGTAAGGAAGGGCTTTAATCCCGTTTACTTGCAGCGTTTCGGCGAGTTCCTCCACTTTTTTACGGCTAAGGCAATAGACAATACCCGATTTTCCTTGTTCTGATTTAATATACTTGATAATATCCTTGATGACTTCTTCTCCCTTCGGCCTGACTTCATAATATAGGTTTGGCCGGTTAAATGAAGAAATAAACAGGGTTGAATCCATCATATTCAGGTTTTTCTGAATATCCTGCTGTACTTTGGGTGTGGCAGTTGCTGTAAGGGCAATGATGGGGACGCGTTTGCCGATAGCCTCTATAATTGGCCTTAAGCGGCGGTATTCAGGCCTGAAATCATGTCCCCATTCCGAAATACAATGCGCTTCGTCAATAGCAAAGAAAGAAATATCTATTTCTTTGAAAAATTGCACATTCTCATCCTTGGTAAGCGATTCAGGGGCAACATACAGCAATTTGGTTTTGCCACTTGTCAGGTCCTTCTTTACATCGGTTATTTCCTGCTTTGAAAGCGAAGAATTCATAAAATGTGCGATACCCTGCTCTGCCCCAAAATTACGGATGGCATCCACCTGATTCTTCATCAAGGCGATCAGCGGAGAAATTATTATAGCGGTACCGGGGCTGATGATGGCCGGCAATTGGTAACACATCGATTTTCCGCCCCCTGTGGGCATAATAACGAAGGTGTCTTTGCCGTCTAGCAAATTCCTGATAATGGCTTCCTGATTTCCTTTAAAGGAATCAAATCCAAATATTTTCTTTAATAATTCGTTCAGCGAAAAATTTTCCACTTTCTTCATTTCTGTCATTTTTAGTAGCTTCCTGGATGGTGGGAAAAAACCAAACCATAGGAAATGTATATCACCTAGTATTAACAAATTTAATCATTACATGCTTACAAATTAATTTTTTTCTCAAATGATTAAAAAATAGTTCACAAATGAATTTTACCCCTGCCTAAAAGCGATGATTTACATTCACAAATGGCATTACCGGCAACAATCACTTCATTTTCCTGATTTGTCAGACCATTAAAAAGTTCTACTCTGTTAAAGCAGCATCCATTCTTCAAACCAAGTTTGTAAGACAACCCTGACAAAAGGGGCCCCCTGGTACTGGTATTCCCTGTAACTGCTTTTATTTCCCGGACAAAGCAGATGGATTTTTGCCGATAACCAAGAGGAGTGCAAATTTCTAAAAAAATTCATTCTGTGCAATCATATTAAAAAGTGATTTAATGAATTGCTTCTTTTTGCATTTTTTTATGAAAGTTTCTTTGTCCCAATGTCTTTAGGAGTTGATAACAAAACTTGTATTACCCAAATTGAGCGATTTGCAAAGGAAAATAGCTCAATCTATCAGGAAATTGTAAGCAATTCACAGTAAAACAGTTTCATGGCTGTGATGAATTGCAACAATTTCCAAATCGGGGTTTACCTAAGTAAAGCGCTTTTTCACTTTGCTCAAATCGTTCAACGTAGGTATTAATTGTATCTTTGCAAACCTCAAAATTAAAACTGTCCCGGATTAGCTAAGATAATACAAATTTTCCTGAATGTTGTCTTTTTTTTTGATAGTAAAAACAACCTGACTTTTTCTCCGGAACAGATTTTGAGATAAAGCTGGCGTAAGCAAACTATCAGTTAGCACCTTCAACTTCATCTGTTTAACAATATTCGAAAGATTGCCAAAGCCAATGGGATTAAAAGCAAATCATGAAAACAGCAGAAGAAATTAATCAGATTGCCCAGCGCACAATTCGCGAAGAAGCCGCTGCCATTGGTCAATTGGGAAAGTATTTAAACGGTGATTTTGTTAAGAGTATTGAGCTTATCCTCAATTCAAAAGGACGGGTAATAGTTACCGGGATTGGGAAAAGCGCCAACATCGCCGCTAAAATCGTAAGTACTTTCAACAGCACCGGCACCCCGTCGATCTTTATGCATGCCGCTGATGCCATTCATGGCGACCTGGGCATGATCAGGCCTGAGGATGTAATTATCTGCCTGTCGAAAAGCGGAGATACGCCTGAGATTAAAGTGTTGGTTCCATTGCTTAAAATAATGGGCAACAAGCTCATAGGCCTGGTTGGTAATATAGAATCTTACCTTGCCAGGAATGCCGATCTGGTTATTAACTCAACCGTTGACCGGGAAGCCTGCCCCAATAACCTTGCCCCGACTGCAAGCACCACCGCACAATTGGTGATGGGTGATGCTATGGCAGTTGCATTGCTCGAATGCCGCGGATTTACGCAGGAAGACTTTGCAAAGTATCATCCCGGAGGGGCACTGGGTAAAAGACTTTATCTCAAAGTGGCTGATTTGTTTGGGAACAACGAAAAACCGGAAGTTCAGATGAACGACGATATGCGGTCAGTAATTCTTGAAATTTCATCGAAACGGTTGGGCGCAACAGCAGTGCTGGATGGCGATAAGCTGGCAGGCATCATCACCGATGGCGACATCAGACGGATGCTTCACCGCGAAGGGCCGGTTCATCTGCTGAAAGCTGCCGACATCATGACCCGCGACCCTCAAACCATCAACGCCGATATTCTCGTTGCTGATGCGCTCGATGTGATGCGTAAAAACAATATTACCCAGATTCTTGTTCTTGATAATGACCGTTACGTTGGGGTTATCCACCTGCACGATATTCTTAAGGAAGGAATAATCTGAAATTTCTGCCAAACCGGAAAATTCTCCGGAGCAGGAGGTTTACTCCGATTTTTGTAATACTGGTTAATAATTGTTATCTATTTCCTGATGACAAAAGGTCTTTTTGATAATTAATAACCAACAAAAAATTCGTACAAATGGGAGTAAAAACCGACGAGTATAATCAATACAGGCAGAAGATGAACGATCGCCTGTTGGGTGCCGATAACAACAAGGTTATCAAACGCATTTTCAATGTCGATACCAATGCATATCTTGAAGGTGTGCTGCCTGTAAAAACCAAGGAAATGCTTGGACTGGTATCTTCGCTGGTACTTCGCTGCGACGATTGTGTCCGGTACCATCTTATCAGGTGCCACGAGAACGGGTTAACCGAAGAGGAGTTGTTTGAGGTATTGGGCATTGCCAACCTGGTGGGTGGTACCATTGTTATTCCGCATACCCGGAGGGCTGTTGAGTTTTGGGACGATCTGAAACAATAACCCGGCCTTTACCCGTGCATTACTATTAATTGCCCGTTCACAAATGAAAACCCTGAAGTTTTTTACAGAAGTTATTGCCGGGAACAGGCTCTATCCTGTAATTTTCACCTGCCTGTTGATGCTGTTAAATCTGCAGTCCGTTGCACAGGTTACCAAATTGCGCGGAAAGGTAACCGACGCAGCCACCGGTGAACCGATGCCATTCGTAAATGTTTACTTTAAAGGAACAACCGTGGGTGCCACCAGCGACCTTGATGGTTTTTATTCCATTGAAACTCGTGCAGGTTCCGATACTCTGATCGCTTCATCGGTCGGTTATGGGGTTGTAAAAACGCCTGTTGTCAGATACCGCTATCAGGAAATTAATATTCCGCTCATGCCCAACCGGATAGACCTTGCCGAAGTGGTGATTGTTCCGGGCGAAAATCCGGCAGAGGTTATTCTGAAGAAAGTGATCGCCAGAAAACCGGAAAACAATCGTGAGAAACTCGATTACTATGAATATGAGGCGTATAACAAAATTCAGGTTGATGCCAATAACCTGTCAGAAAAATTTATGAACAGGAAGATATTGAAGCCGTTTTCCTTTATTTTCGATTATATCGACACGTCTGCTATCAATGGAAAAACTTATCTCCCTGTATTTTTATCCGAATCCCTGTCTGATGTTTACTTCCGCAAAAGCCCTTTATCTTCAAGAGAGATTATCAAGGCAAACAGGGTATCCGGTATCCGCGATGAAAGTGTATCGCAACTGTTGGGCGATAAGGTTCAGCAGGTGAATATTTACGACAATTATATTACCCTCTTTTTAAAGAATTTTGTAAGTCCTGCAGCCGGTTTCGGATTGCTCTATTACAAGTATTATCTTGTTGACAGTGCGAACATTGACGGACAGTGGTGTTATAACCTGGCTTTTAAACCCAGAAGAAAGCAGGAATTCACTTTTACAGGGAATATGTGGATTCATGATACAACTTTTGCTGTCCGTAAAGTTGATATGCGAATCGTAGATGATGCCAACGTTAATTTCATCAACGATCTGGTCCTCCAGCAGGATTATACACTTGTCAGAAAACAATGGTGGATGCTTTCGCGCGAGAAACTTGTCGTTGACTTTAATTTTACCGAAAAGGATTCAGCCAGTACCATCGGATTTTATGCGACCAAAACTACTTCGTACCGGAATTTTAGTATAAATGAGCCACGGGATAAAGAGTTTTACAATACACCGGTCTTGGTGCTGGTTGATCATCATGCCAATGAAAAAACTTTTGAATTCTGGGATGAATCGAGGCATGAGGAGCTTTCGCGCCGTGAAAATATGGTCTATCAAATGGTAGATACCCTTAAAACCCTGCCAATTTTCAATACCTGGGTTGATGTTATTCAAATGGCAATTTCAGGCTATTATGTGAAAGGAAATATGGAGTGGGGGCCTTATATGTCCACTTACAGTTTTAATTCGCTTGAAGGAAACCGTTTCAGGTTAAGTGGCCGCACCAGCAACAAATTCAGTACCCGCATTATGCTCGACGGTTATACAGCTTATGGCACCCGCGACCAGCAGTTGAAATATGGTGGCGGATTTATGTATATGATTGACAAAAACCCGCGAAGAGTATTGGGGGGATCATTCAAATATGATGTTGAACAACTCGGGCAGAGCCAGAACGCTTTTCGCGAGGATTTTTTGCTTGCCGCCCTTGTCAGGAGAAATCCGGCCGATAAGCTTTCTATGGTCAGGCAGTATAAGTCATACTATGAGCATGAATGGTTCACCGGATTCTCCAATACACTTTCACTTACCCAGCGTAGTGTGTGGAGTGCCGGGCGGGTTCCTTTCGCAATTGATTGCAATGGTGGCGATTGCAGTAAGCTCACCAATGTCTTACGTACAACCGAATTCTCCTTAAAAACGCGATTTGCCTATCATGAAAAGTTCTTATCCGGTGAATTCGAAAGGGTAAGCCTGGGAGCTAAATACCCAATAGTTGAAATGAGCTACACGTATGGTGCTCCCGGACTTTTCGACAGTAAGTTTGAGTTTCACCGTTTGCAGTTCGGTATCAGGCATTGGTTCAATATTATGTCGTGGGGCTGGTCGAAGTATTCGGTTGAGACCGGTAAAATATGGGGCCGCCTTCCTTATCCATTGCTGAAAATTCATCCCGGAAATGAAACTTACTGGTTCGATGAATCCGCATTTAACCTGATGAATTACTACGAGTTTGTCAGTGATCAGTACATCAGTTTTAATTATACGCACCACTTCGTCGGGTTCTTTTTTAACAAAGTACCCTTGATGCGTAAGCTAAAGTGGCGGGAAGTCGCACAAATTAAAGGGGTTATGGGTAATGTGACAAATAAAAACCTTGAATATTCTGATCTGCCAATAGGAACCTATACCACCGGAAAACCTTATTTCGAAGCCAGCCTGGGAATTGAAAATATTTTCAGATTCCTGCGTGTAGATGCTGTCTGGCGTCTCAGTTATTACGATCATCCGGATATATCCAAATTTGGTGTCATGGTTTCAATGCATTTTGATTTCTGATACCCAAATTGAGTGGTTCCGAAAAGGAATCACTCAATCGCATAAGAAATTGTAAGCAATTCACAGTATAAAAATATTTATGCATCCCTTGAATTGCAACAATTTCTATAGCGGGGTTTACCTGAGTTGAGCGATTTGAGTATGCGAAAAATCGCTCAACTCAGGCGATAATTGCCTACTTTTGAAAGCTCAAGTTACCAGCCAATGATACTCCGAACAGAAAACCTTGTTAAAAAATACCGCCAGCGTACTGTTGTTGATAATGTTACCGTTCAGGTTGAGCAAGGTGAGATAGTTGGATTGCTTGGGCCCAACGGCGCAGGCAAAACCACTTCATTTTACATGATCGTGGGCCTCATCAAGCCGCTTTCCGGAAAGGTTTTCCTGGACGAGACCGACATCACTGAGATGCCGATGTACCGTAGAGCGCAGTTGGGCATCGGCTATCTGGCCCAGGAAGCCTCCGTTTTCAGGCAGCTTAGTGTGGAAGACAACATTACAGCTGTACTTGAGTTTGCAAATCTGAATAAAAGCCAGCAAAACGAAAGGCTGGAATCGCTGCTTCAGGAATTTGGCCTTTCAAATGTCCGGAAAAGCCGTGGGATACAACTCTCGGGAGGTGAAAGGCGGCGTACTGAAATTGCCCGGGCATTGGCAGTAAATCCGAAATTTATTTTGCTTGATGAACCATTTGCCGGCGTTGACCCGATTGCTGTTGAAGATATTCAGCAAATCGTTTCAAAACTCAAGGAGAGGAATATTGGCATTTTGATTACCGACCACAACGTTCACGAGACGCTTAACATAACCGACCGGGCGTACCTGCTTTTTGAAGGGTCGGTATTAAAATCAGGAACGGCCGAAGAACTTGCTGCCGATGAGCAGGTAAGAACGGTTTATCTCGGTAAAAACTTTGAGCTGAGACGATAAAACAAGGTTGGAAAACGATATCAGGGAATCAATCCTTCTATTTGTGCATTTTACCTTTTATCCGGCTGAATATCGATTTGGCCTATATTCCGGCTAATTCCCTGCAAATATTCGACATCTTTTCGAGTTGGGATGCTTTTTCCGTTTTACCGGATTTTTTGAGGTATTTGGCTACGGAGTCAATTTTTTCAAAGTTTACAATTACCTCAGAGTCACTGTCAAGAATCTCGTTGTAAAATTCAATGGCCGGCTCCACACCTTCCTCAATAGCCATTTTGGCAAGGATTTCAGTGTAAACGGATTTATCGTTACCCCCAATAATAGTTTCAATCTGTTTCACCAGTTCATGGTTAATCCGGGTGCTTGTGTTGTTTAGTATGATAATGGTATTTTGTGAATCGAGATACCTGTGGAAATTGGTTCTGGCACCTTCCCACAATCCATTGTGATAGATCACTTTGCAGCCATTAAAATCCCTGATCCTGAAACCAAAACCATAAGGGATTTCTTTTCCGGTGGAAGTAGTGATGGCTGAAAATGCCTGGTCAAGTAGGTAGAGGTTTATGGGCGAACCCATATAAAGTGCCCGATCCCATTTAAACATGTCAGCGGTCGTTGAGCAAACACCTTTATCTCCGACAGGCCCGTTGTTTCGTGTATCCTGAATACGCGAATAGCCCGATCTCAATGCCCTGAAACCGTCAACGTGCCTGCGTTTGATACTCGTATCTGCCGTGCTATAGACATAGGTTGAAGTCATGCCAAGAGGCCTGAAAATCCTTTGCTGAAGGAAATCGTTCAGGCTCATACCCGAAACGCGCTCCACTATTGTTGCAAGCAAAACATAACCTGTATTTGAGTAATCGTATCTTGTCCCCGGCTGGAAAAAGGCAGGTATCTTGTATTTTGCCATCAATGCTATTACATCTTCATTGTTGGGTGGCCTGACATCTTTCCAGTATTTATCGGTCAGGTACATGTAATTGGGCAGCCCGCCAATGTGATGAAGAAGGTGTCCGATGGTTACATTCTTATATGGAAGTTCGGGGATGTGTTTTGTCAGTAAATCATCAAAGCTGAGTTTTTCATCAGCTTTCAACAGAACAATAGCAGAGGCTGTAAATTGTTTGCTTACTGACGCTAACTGATAAATGGTCTCAGGTTTTGAGGAAATTTTATTGATGGGGTCGGAAAAGCCGACCGACCGCTGATAAACATTGAACCCATCAAGTGCAATCAGCACATTTCCATTGAATCTTTTTTTGAGGGAATAATCATTCAGAAGTGAATCAATGCGGGCAATTTTTTCAGCAGCAAATATTTTACATAAATCAAGGTTCTCCTGATCGGTCAGTACTTCGCTCTTGCTGAAGTTGGCACTGGCAATGCGGCTGTCGTTTCCAGACAGGCCAAAAACAAGCACAAAGAATAATCCGAGCTTTACAATTAGTTTCATTAATTCAGTAAAAGGTTTTGTCGTTTTAAAAAAATGCAGATTCACAAAAGTATAATTCTTTTTGAAGGAACGTAAAATTTTTAAAATTTTTCTTTTCCGGCAAAAGCAGAAATCAATATGTAAAGAACAACGATCAAAGGAATACCGGCCCATTTAAATATAATGAGCAAGATAACTGAACCCAGGGCCAGAATATATTTGAGCTTGTTGGCTGCTGTTGAGAATCCGTTGGAAAACTTTAGCGCGAATAGAGGGATTTCTGAAACAAGCAGATAACAGGAAACCGGGATCAGGGCAACCTGGAAGTAAATGCTGCCGACCACCTCCGAGAGGAATCCGGCATCCTGAAATGCCTGGCTTCCGGTAAAAAACGGCAATGATGCAATGAATATCGCGTTGGCCGGAGTAGGTAGTCCCAGGAACGAGGTTGTCTGACGGGTGTCGATGTTGAACCTGGCCAGCCTGAGCGCTGAAAAGGCAGCAATTAACAGCGCAGTATATGGCAAAAAGGACAATATTCCGGATTGTGGCTGAAGTGCGGCATTCTCCCTGATCATGATGAACAAAATAACTGAAGGGGTTAGCCCGAATGAAATGACATCGGCCAGGGAGTCCAATTCTTTTCCAATTTCTGACTTTACATGAAGCAATCTGGCAAAAAAACCATCTAAAAAATCGAAAACTGCAGCCAGCCCGACCAATGCTGCAGCGATGATCAATTGGCCTTCAACAGCCATAATTGCAGCAACTGACCCGCTTAAAAGATTCAGCAAGGTGATGGAATTGGGAATGTGTTTCTTTAACATAACTTTTTAAAAATTCTGGACTATGTAAAAATAATGCGAACAGGATAAAAAGCAACATCAATTATTTGATTAATATCAACCGGGGATTGTTTATAAATATTTCATCCCAAATTGAGCGATTAGAAGAAGAAAATCGCTCAATCGATAAGGAAATTGTAAGCAATTCACTGATAATCATTTTCAGGGTTCAACAATTTCCAAATCGGGGTTTACCTGAGTAAAGCGATTTATCGCTGCACTCCAATCGCTCAACTCAGGTTCAATCTGATAATCAGGGTCAATAAGCAGAGCCAGCCAAAAGACCAGGATAACAAGTCTTGATATTTAAGTGGCTGAATTAACTTTTTTTCAGTAGTTTTGTTATTGAGATAGTATGTTAAAAGGTGTAAACCGCACTTTTAGTAAGGGTCTTCACAAAAATATGTCATGATGGAAAACAGAAAACACATTGAATCTTTGGGCTTTGTCATTAAGAAAGAGAAACTTACCAATTTTGCCTCTGAGTTTAAGTTCAACGAATTGTTGCTCGAAGATCTGGACCCGTTTCCTGGTTTTTATGACCATTTCCACATTCCAATGAATGAGAAAGAGCAAAAACCCCGATCCATTTTTGCAATTGTCAGGTCAATGTCGTTTGAAGACATGGACGATTTTATCAGGATTACCAGATCGATAAAAAAGACATTTGCCCATCGTTTTGATGCGGTTATGGGACGGCTTGAGTTGCAAAACAGCCAGGTATCGTGTATTAGAATTTATATGGACGATTACGCAGTATTGCCGGAGCTGATCGGTTTGTTTAACCGCAAAGGGATTTCTTTTCTTTCGAATAAAGTAGTAAAGCCTTACAACAGCCTAATTAATGTAAGGAAGTATTTTGTACTCGAAGCCATGGCTCCGGGAATTTACCGCGATGAAGATTTGCCCGATACCTTTTATTTTGCTGTTGATAAATACCTTCCATGGAATAAGTTTGAAGCAGTAACCATCGCAATCAGAAATAACTGGGACCACAAAGTTTACGATGCAGCCCAGGCAGGAATTTACACCAAAGCCGGGGTTGTTGAACTGGTGCGCATTTATGACCGAAAAGCTACTCTGGATAATCTGACTTATCTGAAAGAGAAGTATAACATTGAAACCAACCGCTCAATATAACAATCTGTCAGAATGCTGACCACTGAGCAATTCGCTAAATTATCCGTTCAGGAGCAGGTGACCTCAGTGCTCGGAAATGGCAACGAGTTGCTCGAGAGGATTTTCGTTGACAATGTCGTTAAGTTGTTCCAACTCGAAAATTTCTACGTTGAAATATGGTATCAGCAAACCACCAATCGCATCATCAGGGTAGGCGTTGTGCAATTGGAAGATGTGGTCCACCTGTACGAGGGCCAGATCAATATTTCTGATCTGTTTAAATAAAATTCCCTTCAGTTTCTAAATGCAAAGACGCTTGTAATTCGAAAGAAATACAAGCGTCTTTTTTTGTCTCCCCGACAGGGATCGAACCTGTGGCCCAATGATTAAGAGTCATTTGCTCTACCAGCTGAGCTACGGAGAGATAAAATTTCTGCCTTCCCGATGGAATTCTAAGCTGTGGCCCTCCCGACTATGGTCGGGATGCTCTACCAGTTTAGCTACGGAGAGGTTTTTTTATTGGGCTGCAAAGATACTATTCTTTCTGAATAAGTGAAAGAATTGAACCGGGATTTTTTCCAGCCAGAAAACAGGCAATAGAAAGGAAATGCTAAAAATTTGTTAAATATTTGAATATCAATTTAATGTTATGAACCTATTGTGGCCTGCTTTGTTGATTCCTGACTAACAATTAAAATATCAAACGATGAATATAGCAGTTTTTGGTACCGGTACAGTTGGGCAATCTCTTGCCGGTCGTCTTTCAGAAATAGGTCATACGGTAATGGTTGGAACCAGAAATGTTTCAGAAACCCTGGCCAGAACAGAGAATGACGGCTATGGAAACCCTCCGTTCGCCATCTGGCAACAATCCCATACTGCAGTTGAGCTGGGAACTTTCGAACAGGCTGCAGCGCAAAATGAATTAATAGTCAATTGCACCATGGGGCATGCTTCCATAAATGCACTAAAAAGTGCCGGATCGGACAACCTGAATGGCAAAGTACTGCTTGATATCGCCAACCCGCTTGATTTCTCAAAAGGATTCCCCCCTTCACTTTCCGTTTGCAATACAGATTCGCTTGGCGAACAGATTCAGCGTGAATTTTCCGGTCTTAAAGTTGTAAAAAGCCTGAATACCATGAATGCATGGCTGATGGTGAATCCTGCTCTCGTGCCGGGCAATCATACCGTTTTTATGAGCGGTGATGATACAGATGCCAAAGCTGTTGTGAAAGGGATTCTGCAGAGTTTTGGCTGGGACGATAAAAACATCCTCGATCTTGGCGACATCACGACTGCCCGCGGAACGGAAATGCTGCTACCGGTCTGGGTCAGGCTCTATGGAGCTTTGCAAACCCCGATGTTTAACTTTTATGTCAATGTTGCGGGTAAGTAAAGGTTGATTAGCGGATTTCGGATTTCGGATTTCGGATTAGTGGATTAGCGGATTGGTTGATTAGCTGATTAGCTAATTAGCAGATTAGTGGATTTCGGATTTCGGATTTCGGATTTTCGATTAGCTGATTAGCTGATTAGCGGATTTCGGATTTCGGATTTCTGATTAGCTGATTAGCTGATTAGCTGATTAGCTGATTAGCGGATTTCGGATTTTCGATTAGCTGATTAGCTGATTAGCTGATTAGCAGATAGCGGATTTCGGATTTCGGATTTCGGATTTCTGATTAGCTGATTAGCTGATTAGCTGATTAGCGGATTTCGGATTTTCGATTAGCTGATTAGCAGATTAGCTGATTAGCTGATTAGCAGATTAGCGGATTTCGGATTTCGGATTTTCGATTAGTAGATTAGCAGATTAGCAGATTAGCGGATTAGCGGATTTCGGATTTTCGATTAGCTGATTAGCTGATTAGCGGATTTCGGATTTCGGATTAGCAGATTAGCAGATTGGTTGATTAGCGGATTTACAAATTCATATCCTGATTCACTGGGAGGTCTGTAGGTTGATTTAAAGACTTAATACGCATCTGGCAGTTGGCAAAAAAACACCGCTACATTTATCATTCTACATTTGTCATTCTATATTCTTCATTCGTCCTGACCTCATCCGCCTTCGGCACCTTCTCCTGACTTCGACTGCGCTCAGCCACCGCAAGGAGAAGGATATCTTCCGGGGTAATTCATTATTAAATCCCACGCCGAAATCGTAAACCGTAAATCGTAAATCGTAAATTGTAAATCGTAAACCGTAAATCGTCAATCGTCAATCGTCAATCGTCAATCTTCATCCGATAGCCAATATTGTGGATATTCTCAATTTTAATGGCTGGGTCTGATTTCAGCAGTTTTCGGATACGTGAAATAAATACATCGAGGCTGCGGCTCGAGAAATACTGATCGTTGCCCCACACTTTCATCAGAATCTGTTCCCGCTTAACGATCTGGTTCAGATTCTGAGCAAAAAGTCTGAGCAGTTCGCATTCACGGAAAGTAAGTGTAGAAACTTTATCTGCAAAATAAAGTTGCTGATTATCGGCATTAAATGAATATGCTCCAAGTGCAATCACAGTTGTCCGGTTATTTTCCAACGGAATAATTTTACGCCTTCTCAGAAAAACCTCAATTTTCAAAACCAGTTCCTCTATGCTGAATGGCTTGGTGATGTAGTCATCCCCACCAAGCTGGAGCCCATGTATCCGGTCCTCCATCAGCGACCGGGCAGTCAGAAAAATGATCGGAGTATCCACATTTGTCTCCCTTATTTTTGCGGCTAAAGTAAATCCGTCCATTTTTGGCAGCATGACATCGAGAATGTAAAGATCATAACTGCGTAATCTGATCATTTCGAGCGCCTTTAATCCATCGTCGGCAAAATCAACCTCATACCCTTTGAGCATAAGGTTATCGCGGGTAATAAACGATAAGGTAAGATCATCTTCGACGTAGAGAATACTGGCTTTCTTTTCCATAATCAGGATTTACAGGGTATTTCAATGATAATGCCGGTGCCGGGCGCAGGTTTGTTTTCGATCCGGATTTTCCACTTATGTGCCCTGCAGATGTTTTTAACGTAAAATAAACCAAGACCAAACCCTTTAACATCGTGAAGGTTTCCTGACGGAATCCGGTAAAACTTCCTGAACACTTTGTTGCGGAACCTGGGATGAATGCCGGGACCATTGTCGGAGATTGTAATTAGTGTCTTATTCTGATCCTTCCTGGTTTGAATGGAGATCTCAGGCTGATCGCCGGAATATTTTGCCGCGTTGTCGAGCAGGTTATGGAGGATGTTGGTCAGGTGAACCACATCGGCGAATACTTTGCCTATTGCCGGATCTGTTTTGATTTCGAGTCGGCTGCCTGTTTTGAGCCCGGCTCTGAAATTCTCTGAGACTGTCTGGATAAGCAGGTTCAGATCAAGCCATTCTTTTTTCAGTTGTATGCCGCCTTTCTCAAAACGGGCAACCTGCAAAACCTTATCTACCAGAAGATTTAGTCGTTGATTCTCATTCTTGATAATCCGGCCATAAGTTTGCAGCCTTTCCGGATCGTGAATAATATCCGGTTGGGTTATTATATCGGAAGAAATATTGATAGAGGAAATGGGTGTTTTAAATTCATGGGTCATGTTGTTGATAAAGTCTTTCTGAAGTTCCGAAAAACGCTTTTGTTGTAAGATTACAAACATGGCATAAACGAAGAAAATAACCAGAATGATCAGGATGATACTGAAAAAGAAAAATACCGTCATTTCTCCGGCAATGGTGTTGCGCATAGTAGGGAAGTGGATGCCAAAGTAATAAAGGTAATCATGGTACTTCGGAAGTTCAGCACCTGACCGGGGTGCATCGTTGGATTCTGCCCCGGAAATATAATTACCGTAAACCATCTTGTCTGTATTGCAGTCATAGATGGCATATTCGTAGTCTATTCTGATATTCTGCCGCTCAAATTCGGCTTTCAGATAGTGCTCAAGTACAGCGGCATCAATCTCACTGTTAACATCAACGACAAAGTAGTTTGAGGTCATTTGCCTGACAGGATTAGGCGATGTTGGCAGCGTCTGGTTAAGTTTGCTGATCTTTAGAGCAACCGTCCGCAGCACGATATTGATACTCTGGTTCAATTGCTTTTCCCTGCTGTTCCATGCCTCATAAAGAAAGTAGGACTGCACGGTAATGATCCCGATAATGGAGATTGCACCGAGAAGAACGACCAAACGAACCTGTTGCCTACGCATTTTTGTTGGTTAAGTTTTTAATCTGAAGGTAAACCTACGCTAAAATACAGCTAATAAGTCAAATTGAAAGGTATTTACATTTCATTTACAAAGTTTTACAAGTCATTTACACTCATTTACATACCATTAACCCTGATCGTACAATTACCGCCGTAGTTTTGTTTCATAACCTTAACAACCAACAATTATGAAAACAATGATCTGGATTTCAGCAATCTTATTAGTCATGAATTTCCCGGCTGTAGTAGCTCAAACTACTGCTAAACTCAACACTCCGGCTACAGAAACAAAAGCCAAAACCACCACTGGTCCGGTGGCAATGTTTGATAAAACTGTTTATGAATTTGGTGAACTTCAGCAGGGGGTTCCGCAAACAGCAACTTTTACATTGTCAAACGAAGGTAAAGAGCCATTGATCATCTCTTCTGCAAAGGCTTCCTGCGGCTGCACCAATCTTCAGTATGAAAAAGACCCTATCCTTCCCGGAAAATCAGTTCCCATCTCGGTAACTTACAATGCAGCCTCTCCGGGAAATTTTATTAAAACCATCACCGTAAATACCAATGCAAGCGATCAGCCTGTCATTTTATCCATCAAAGGAATTGTCAATCCAAAGAAGGAAGAGCCAAAATCCTGAGGAAGCAGCAAGGCAGTTAAACAATTTCAAAATGATAAAAGCCGGTGAAGTAATTTACTCACCGGCTTTTACTATGATTTATATTGCAATCGCGTTTAGTAAAGGTTTCGGATTTGAAAATTTAGCGAATGAAATATCTTTTCACGCATGTGGGGGACTTCCAATGACCGATTTCTGTGACATTCCAGCACCCCTCAATTTTTTTTTCAATAGGTCAAATCATAGGCACATAGATTTAAGATTTTAATTTCATACTGCTATTACCAATTAGGGTTCCCGTAATAGGTACATTATATGGCATTTGATTTTCATCGGAAAAGCCATAAACCCTGACTGCGTCAAGCAGACAGGGTTTGTGGCTTTGGCCCCGCCCATCGCAAAATGCTGGTCAGGCGCAGCGCGGGGTGTCTATTCTACTTTATTGACTTTTCGGAGCTGGCTCAATCTTGTTTTTTCAAACCCCAAACTCTCACTAGAAAATTATTATTTACTTTTTACTTGACTTTACAGGCTCTTGATTTCAGCAATCAATTTCTGTAAAGTAGCCTTGGCATCGCCGAAAAGCATCCTGTTCTTGGGATGATAGAAAAGGTTGTTGGGGATGGCTGCATAACCGGCGGCCATACTACGTTTCATAACGATGATGTTGCGTGCATCCTGTGCTTTGATGATGGGCATTCCATAAATCGGGCTTGATGGATCATCTTCAGCGGCCGGGTTTACCACGTCGTTGGCGCCAATTACGATCACCACATCCGTGTTTCCCATTTCGTTGTTGGCATCTTCCATTTCAACCAGTTTTTCATAGGGCACATCGGCTTCGGCAAGCAGCACATTCATGTGGCCCGGCATGCGTCCGGCAACGGGGTGAATGGCATACTTAACTTCGACGCCCTTACTGGTGAGCAGGTTGTCTATTTCATGGCAAAGATGCTGGGCCTGGGCTACAGCGAGTCCGTAACCCGGAACGATATAAACTTTCTGTGAATAGCTCAGCAGCACGGCTGCATCGCTGAGCGAGATCTCTTTCACCGATTTATCACCTGAATCTTCACTTCCGGCGGCAGTTCCGCCAAAAGCACCGATAATTACATTCAGCAGCGAACGATTCATGGCGTTGCACATCAGAATGGTGAGGATGGTTCCGGAAGAACCGACGAGGATACCTCCTGTGAGCATGGCTGTGTTCCCGTAAAGGAACCCACCCATCGCAGCAGCTACACCTGTAAATGAGTTCAGCAGGGAGATTACAACCGGCATATCGGCTCCACCGATAGGCATAACGAAAGTTACCCCGTAAATAAGGGCAGCGGCGGCAAAGAGGTAAATCGGCCAGTTATTTCCGGCAACCGGTTGCATAATCATAATAACGACCAGCGCAACCAGTAATAGAATCAGGAAAGTGAGGTTAACAATCCGGAGAATGGGATGTTTGAAATCGCCGATACGGCCATCCAGCTTCAGAAAAGCGACCATACTTCCTGCAAAAGACACACTTCCGATCATCAACCCAAGCAGAATGGCGATTGATTCGCCGGTGAGCATGTGGGTGTCGCCGGCAGCAGCCAGTTCGTTTTGCAGGCCAGGGAATTCCATCATCGAAATAAGAGCGGCACAGGCACCTCCCATTCCGTTAAAGATAGATACCATCTGGGGCATAGCCGTCATTTTTACCTTAACAGAAGCATACCAGCCTATGAAAGATCCGATAGCGAGGGCTGCCAGAATCCAGGGGATATTGCTGATTCCTTTAACCACGGTTGTTCCGTCGGCATGGGTAATGGTTGTTTTATGGAAAAGAATGGTGAACAGGATGGCGGCGGCCATACCGGCGGCAGCCCAAAGGTTTCCGCTACGGGCGGTTAAAGGGTGGCTCAGTTTTTTAAGTCCGAGAATAAACAGCACCGACGCCACGATGTATGAGATTTCAAGAATGGAGATCTCGTTGCTGAATTCAATTATTTTAGTGATTGGTTCCATGTTCCGGTCTCCCTATTTTTTCTTTTTCTTAAACATTTCAAGCATCCGGTCTGTAACTACAAAACCACCGACAACATTCAGCGTACCGAGTATGACAGCGAAAAAGCCCAGAATCATAGGGAGGATTTCTTCGGCATGGCCCATGACTATAATAGCTCCGATGATGACCACACCGTGAATGGCATTGCTGCCCGACATCAGCGGCGTGTGCAGAACGGCAGGCACATGCGATATAACTTCAATTCCAAGGAATATCGAAAGGAGAATGATGAAAATCAAATCCTTATATTCCAGAAAAAATTTTAAAACTTCTTCCATCTGTGTATTTTTTTATTGAGTGATTACCGATTTAATTCTTTCGTGAACGATTTCGCCATTGTGGGTAACGGCCGTTCCTTTAACGATGTCGTCTTCCCAGTTCAGGTTAAGTCCACCTTCCTTTGTGATGATGAGCTTCAGGAAATTGATCATATTTTTACCAAACATGCGGCTGGCGTCGGTTGGCATATCGGTCGGGAGTTGCGAATTACCGATAACCTTTACACCGTTATGAACAATGGTTTCGTTGTCTTTGGTTACCTCACAGTTGCCGCCGGTTGATGCTGCCAGATCGATGATGACCGATCCGGGTTTCATGGCTTCAACGGTTTCTTTTCTGATCAGCAACGGCGCTTTTCTGCCCGGGATCTGTGCTGTACAGATGATGACATCTGATTTAACAGCCTGATCGTGAATGGCCTGAGCCTGACGCTGTTTGAATTCCTCGGTTTGTTCAACCGCATAGCCTCCGGCTGCTTTATCGTCGGTGGCGCCTTCAACATCCACGAATTTGCCACCTAGTCCGACCACTTCTTCTTTCACGGCTGCCCGAACATCAAAAACATAAACAACTGCACCCAGTTTTCGTGCGGTTGCGATTGATTGCAGTCCGGCTACACCGGCTCCCAAAATCAGCAGATTGGCAGGCTTGATGGTGCCGGCTGCTGTCATAAACATCGGGAAGAACTTTGGCAGCGTGTTGGCAGCGGTAAGTACAGCCTTGTATCCGGCAACGGTTGCCATGGACGAAAGAATGTCCATTGCCTGGGCGCGGGTGGTCCTGGGAACCACATCCATGCTAAAGGCTGTGATCTTTTTTGCGGCCAGTTCTTTGATCAGGGTTCCGTTAAAATAAGGGTTCAGCACCGACATAATGGACTGGCCTTCCTTTAGCATGGAAACTTCCTCAGCAGTTGGCGGCTGAATTTTGATCAGCAGGTCGGCAGTGGAGATCACATTTTTCTTGGTTTCCATTTTTGCCCCGGCTTCCTCGTATTGCTTGTCCGAAGCAAAGGCGGTAAGTCCTGCCCCGGATTCAACAACAAGGGAAACATTCATTTTTACGAGTGTGGCAACACTCTCTGGTAACAATGCAACCCGGTTCTCGCCGGGCGATTCTTTGAGAATTCCTATGGTCATAACATCAGGAGATTAAGGTTTTGAGAGCGGTAAATTTAGAAATTTAAACTTAACTGCAAATTTTCTTCCTTTAATTCAGTAAAACTCGCAATTTTTGTGTTTAATTGAGACCTTTGTCAAAGAGTAAGCAAATACTTTATAATCCTGCAAAACAAATTTTTGGCTAAATAACGGATATTTTTACAAAAAAAATAGGATGGAATTGGAGAATTCAGATAGACAAAAGGAAAACCCTTCCGCCCTGAAAGTTCAGGGGGGTGTGGAGCAACCATCATCGCTCAACGAGCAGGCAATCAGCAAGTTTCGCAAAGGCCACAAAGGGCTTCTTACCATTGATGAATATATGGAGGGCATCCTGAATTTTAACAGGACGATTTTCAGCAAAGCCATAACTCTGGTTGAAAGTTCACTGCAGGCCCATCAATCAATCGCGCAGGAATTGATTCTTAAATGTCTTCCCTATTCTGGCAAGTCAATCCGGTTGGGCATTACCGGTGTTCCGGGAGCCGGGAAGAGCACCTTTATTGAATCGTTGGGTATGCACCTGACTTCAAACGGCCATCGCCTCGCTGTGCTGGCCATTGACCCGAGCAGCAGCCGATCGAAAGGCAGTATTCTGGGCGATAAAACCCGGATGGAAGGACTCTCAGTTGAGCCCAACGCTTTTATCCGCCCTTCCCCTGCAGCCGGTTCATTGGGTGGCGTTACCCGCAAAACCCGCGAAACCATCATCCTGTGCGAAGCTGCCGGGTTCGATACCATCTTCGTGGAGACAGTCGGGGTGGGGCAGTCGGAAACGGCCGTTCACTCCATGGTCGATTTCTTTTTATTGCTCATGATTTCCGGTGCCGGGGATGAATTGCAGGGCATCAAACGCGGCATTATGGAAATGGCCGATGCCATCGCCATCAACAAGGCCGATGGTGACAACAAAACCCGGGCAGCCATTGCCTGTACCCAGGTTAAGAATGCGTTGCACCTGTTCCCGTTGCCCGAATCAGGCTGGTCGCCCCCGGCAGTGACTTGTTCATCCACAACAGGAGAAGGCATTCCTGAAATCTGGGACCTGGTGAACGATTACATTACTTTTACAAGGAACAACGACTACTTCAACCACAAGCGGATGCAACAGGCCCGGCAGATTATGATCGATTACATCGACCG
>JBBQIQ010000055.1:0-24158 GCA_038325075.1 Bacteroidales bacterium
TTTTCGATGATTTCAATATACTCTTTTTGCTCTTCCCCGGTAAGGTGCGGCTCTTTTAACAGTCCGGTAAAGCCCAGAATACCATTCATGGGCGTTCTGATTTCGTGGCTCATATTGGCCAGAAAAGCCGATTTTAAGCGATCACTCTCTTCGGCTTTATCTTTGGATTTTACCAATTCCTTTTCTAATTCTTTTCGTTTTGAAATATCGCGGCAACTTCCGTAAATCCACCCATTGGGAAGCAGAACGGCATTCAGGTCTATATCCACTAAACTACCGTCTTTCCTCAACAATTCTATTTCGGAATAGGAACTGCCCGTATTAATTAATTGCTGAAAAATCTGAAGATATTCTTCCATTCTGTTTTTCGGAGATATATTGCTGAGTGCAAACGTTAGAAGTTCATCTTTTGTATAACCCAATAAATCAACAGCTTGTTTATTGACATATATGTATTTACCATTTTTATCGGTAATAAAAATTGCATCAGCAGAGTTCTCGGTAATTGTCTCGAATTTTTCTTCGTTTTCTTTAAGTCTATTTTCAGCATCTTTGCGTTCAGTTATATCGCGGCCGATCCCAAGTACTCCAATGAGCCTATGCTCATCATTGTACATCGGAGCCTTGATGGTTTCCAGGTATGCACGATGGCCATCGTCGGCGAAGGTGACCCACTCTTCATTGCTGGTAGGTTTGCCTGCTGCCATTGCTTTCCGGTCGTTTTTCCTGAAAAAGTCGGCTAATTCACGATCAACAAAGTCGTAATCGGTTTTACCGGCAATTTCAGCTTCTGAGGCACCAAAAAAACGCGCGAACATAGGATTGCACGATAAATATTTCCCTTCCGCATCCTTCGCCCAGATCAGATCAGGAATGGTTACTATCAGTGTACGCAAACGGCTTTCCGAGACAATCAGATCATTTTCAGCCTTTTTACGTTTGGTAATATCCCTGACATTGCATTGGATTACCTTTTTATTGTTCACCTGATAGACATTGCTGACGAATTCAACATTAATTTCATGGCCGTCAGCCGTTTTTAATGGAAGATTATCATACTTAACATATTCTTTCTGCTGTAATTCCAGGAATTTTTCCTTATTG
This sequence comes from Bacteroidales bacterium, assembly GCA_038325075.1. Lineage (GTDB taxonomy): Bacteria > Bacteroidota > Bacteroidia > Bacteroidales > Lentimicrobiaceae > Lentimicrobium. The sequence goes on from JBBQIQ010000055.1 coordinate 1,105, forward strand.
GCAGCAATGTCTCTAAAAAAACCGATCTCCCATATATCCTTTTCTTTAAAATCATGTTTGGTGTAGCCTAACAATTCAATCAGGTAAGGATTTACATCGATGATTGCCCCGGTTTCAGCGTCGAGGATCAGGATGCCGTCTTTTGCCGATTCAAACAGCCGGCGGTAGCGGGTTTCCAAAATAGACAAAGCATCCTCGGATTTTTTGCGATAGGTAATATCCTGAGCCACCGTTGCGACGACTTTCTTTCCTTCCGAATCAAAAATATTGGTTGAATTCCAGAGAACGGTCTTAATTTTATTGTCTTTTGTCAATATATCAACTTCAATTATTTCCGGCCTTTCGTCGTTCAACGATCTTTTTATTAATTCAAGTGAGGATTCGATTTTATCTTCCGGAAAAAGAATATGAAGTCTGATTTCGCCCGGATCAGTCAGTTTATATCCGATCAGTTCTTCAAAGGCACTGTTAAATCGTGTTATTACAGAATCTTCGTCCCAGATAATAATAGGTACATGGGTGTGATTAAAAAGATTGTCCAGGTATTCATTCGTCAGGCGTTCTCTTTCGTTGAAGGAATTTTCAGAGATTTTACGCTCAGTAATGTCCTCTATTGCTAAAAGAATGATCTTTTCCCTTCCGCTGGATCGTTCAATCTGTCGGGCATTCAGAAGCATTGTCCTTTTACCGATCGCAGAAAAAGCCTGTTGAACTTCATAGTTTTCGAAGGTGGTCTTTTCGGGCAGTATGGTCTCCAGCAGTTCTCTCAGTTCAGGAATATCCCATTGGTTGTTTCCAAGTTCATAAATAAGCCTTCCGACAGTCTCCTCAGGGCTAACTTTAAAGAATTTATAAAATGATCCATTCGCCTTTACCACCTGCAAATCCTTATTTAATACGAGCAATGGCTCCCTTACAGTATTGATTATGTTTTCAGCAAATTCACTAACCTCATCGGCTATCTTTTTAGTTTCAGCAAGCCCTAGCCGGGTTGTTTCCAATCCTGTTTCAACACGTTTTCGTTTTGTAATATCCCTTATATTACACTGTATAAGTTTATGGTTCATTTCTAAGTACAGATTGCAAATGAACTCTACTTCTATCTTCTGTCCGTCAGATGTTTTAAATGGCAAATTTTCATACCTCAAATACCCTTTGTCCAGGAGTTCAGGAAATTTTTCTTTACTATCAATAACATCCTTTAAGTATCCGATTTCCCAAATCTCCTTGTCAATAAATTCCTCTTTCGAATAACCCATTAAATCTATCAGATATGGGTTCACATCGATGATTTTTCCGGTTCCTGCATCAATAATGAGGATACCTTCCTGCGATGTTTCAAAAAGCCGCCGATAGCGGATTTCGGATGCGGTTATGTCCTTTTCCGACAGCGCTTCCACTCCGTCTATTCCTGAATTCTCCCCGTGAATATGATTTTTTAGAGATTTCATTGTCTTTCAGGTTTATTGTTTTTCGATAAGTTGTACGCGAGGATACACCAGGGTCTGATTTCTGACATACAAACTCGCATTTACAGCAGACGGCTTCTGTTTGAGCGTTTCTAATAAACCCTCAAACGACCATACGTTGCATGGAGCGACATTTTGAGTTTAAGAATGGCTCCATTCACAGCTTGTTCGTGAGAACAGGCATGACCGGTAATTGATATTGAATGCAAGTCCTGAACCTCCACTAAAATCACACATCGCTTGTCATTGACTCCGGCTTTTTTACTATTGTCTTCTGAGAGATGAACTTCCACCTGTGTTATGTGCTCGTTAAACCGGCTCAGCTCCCTTGCTAATCTGGTAGTTGTTGAGGCAATAAGCTCTTCGCCTTCATTGCCGTTTTTGGCTTTATAAAATTTAATTTTCATCAGTCTGGGGTTTAATTAATAACGAAATATTGCTGCGAGGCCTGTAGAGCCGGGCATTTTGTCGGGTGGGAAAACCATAACCTGGCCGCCCATCTTTGTAACCAATTCTCCCATATCGTCAAGCAGGTCATCAACTTTCGGATTTTGTAAATCTTTATTTTGTGTATTGCCTGTCACCAGGTTCGTTATTCTGGCTGCAATCATCCGATCTGCCTCAATTATCAGGGTATCAACCCGACCTTCAGTTGCCGCTATTGCAACTTCCTTCATGTCATCACTGCCTTTGCCATTTGCCTTTGCCTGTTCATACCTGTCAGCCAAATTGTCAAGTTGCAATACATATTCCGGCTCCATTATTTCCCAGGCCAGGTCTTTCAGCTTATCTACTGAAACACCGGCAGGGTTTATGCCGATGCCTTCAGGCAATAGCAATGGGTTTTTGCTTACCTTCTGAAACAGACTGTGGTGCTCCGGCAAAGCAGCCAGTAACAATGGCCAACCGGTCGGCTTTGAATAGTGCTCGTAAATCTCGTTTGCAATGACCCGGAAAAATCGCTCAGCGTCTTTTTCTGTTTCCTCTTTTTTGCCGCCATGGCCATGATGCATGCCCTGGCTTTCACCACCGAAGCCACCATAAGATGCCACGGTTGTATGTTTTTCGGTCAGTTCGTCTCCCAGCGCTTCTTCAATGTTCTTTGGTGTTTCTTCGTCGAGTTCAATCTCAATCAATGAATGACGATTGCCTTCAAAAAACCTTATTTCATGCAGGCTTAAGCCCAAAACATGGTAATGGCCCACCGATTGCAGATATTGCCTGAGCGGTTTTGTATGAAAACTATCAGCTACCATGGCCACTTCCTCAACAGGCGTACGCAGAACGATGGTTTCGAAAACCCCTTCAGCACTTAGAACGGCCAGACCTTCGGCTGTATGATTCCAAAATTCAGTGTCGTTGCCAAACTCTTCGAAAGGCTCCAGAAACGCCCTGACTTCCGCTGATGTGTGTTTTTGCAATAAAGATTCCTCTAATTGCTTCACCAGGTTGTTAAACCTGATAGGGTCCTGCAGATTTTCAGGATGGCTTCTGTGGGTGGGCATGAACAGCGAAAGACAAACCTTGTGTTCTTCAGACTGCAATTCCCGGATTAATTCTTTGGTTAGGGTTTTCATAATATTTTTTATTTCAGGTGTTTAGGATTTTGTTAAACCGAAGCAATAAATTTCTTCAGTATTTCATTGAACTTGTCAGGATTCTCGAGATTGCTTAAATGGCCCGCATGTGGTAAAATGCTTAACAGTGAACCTTTTATTTTTTCGTGGATAAATTGTGCCGCTTCAGGCGGTGTGACAATATCTTCTTTTCCAACAATGATGAGTACCGGGATCCTGATCTCCGGAAGTTTACTGCAGGTTTCCTTCCTTGTGGAAAGTGCCTGCAAAGTATTGACTAGGGTTTTCCATGCTGTATTCACCATCATGGTTCTGATCTCATCAACCAATCCAGGTTTTGTTGTAAAGTTTTCAGCAGCCAAAAGATATTCAATGCTCTCATCGACATAGTTTTTCACACCATTTTCCCTGATATTTTCAATGGCTTTCATCCTTTTTTCCTTTGCATCAGGGGTATCGGCAATGCAATTGCTATCGCACAATACAAGCGCACTGAAACGTTCAGGATGGTTTTCAACCGCATTCAATGCAATGTATCCACCCATCGACAAACCACATAGTATTGCTTTTTCGATTTTAAGCTTGTCCAGCAGGGAGATCAAATCCTGAACGAACAATTCAATGGAAAAATCCTGAGTCCCGGAATCGGTATCACCATGTCCGCGAACATCATAGGCGATCACACGTGCATTCTCTTTCAGCGCTTCCGCCTGCTTTATCCACATCGATTTATTGAAAGGAAAGCCATGAATAAAGATGATAACAGGAGCGTTCTCAGACCCTTCGTCAAAGTAGCTGATTGTGTGCTTGTTAACAAACATCGAAATGCTAATTCCCGGATTTTGCATGATATTTTCGTCAGATTTCTTCTACAATAATGACTTTTTTATATATTCCAATTGTTGATAATTGCTTTTGAATAGCCTCCATCATTGGAGGAGGGCCATATACACAGACATTTTTGAAGAAAATGTCGCTGAAGCACATCATGCGTGATGTGCCTAAGTGATTTTATAATTGCTGCTTTAGGACTCATACGATGGTTTGGTTTCAGTTAAAACAACATGCCAGGGATAGTGCTTTCAGCCGGATAGGTATTACAGAACGCTTAATAAGAATTATACAATTCACGCACTTAACAGGGCGGATTGGGTTACTGCATGGCATTAACCCTGCCGGCAATGCGCACAATTTCTAAGGCAATATCCTCGGGCGAAAGGATAAAATCAATGCACCCGCTTGCAATCGCGCTCTCGGGCATATCAGGTTGAGTGGCTGTTTCAGGTTTCTGAGCAATGGTAATGCCCCCTGCTTTTTTTATGCCGCACAATGCGTCTGCGCCATCACCATCGTATCCCGAAACAATCACTGCTATGAGTTTGCCGTCCCAGTTCTTTGTCATCGAGCGCATAAACACAGTAATCACATCGGGCCATCCCCATGGCTTTGAAATTGGCTTCAGGCGGAACTCTCCCTTAAGCACATGTAAATCACTTTTTTCAGGGATTATAAAAACCTGGTTGGGTCTGATATCCAGCTTTTCCGTGATCAGCGTGACAGGCATCTGCGTGTGTTTTGGGAGTATCTCATGCAACAAGGTGGCCACCTGCCTCAGGTGATTAACAATAACGATTGCAACCCCCATATCAGAAGGCAGGTTCTTCAGCAACCGGATATAGGCATCGAGGCCTCCGGCTGATCCGCCCACACAGACAACGGGAAAATCCTTTTCATGTTTCAAACTTTCCTTAACGCTCATGGCTTATAATAATTATCAGAACAAAGTTAAGTGCTCATAGTCGGCTAAGTATTACATAACTATTTATAGAAGTATCATAATTCCCACATTTTGGGACTGTGATAGATGGGCTTAAACCTGACACTGAAAAGAAAGTTGAAAGGGATCACATTCATTTTAAAACTATAAAAACGTTTAATTTTTCATTGTTGTTCGGTAAAAGTTATTTTCGGAAGCATAATTGCATGATATATAACATCCCTAAGTAATTTTTAACAATATGAGGATACTTCAATATTCTACCCATATTTCGTCCGCCCATAATGGCCAAATTAAAGGGTAAATAGGGCCTGTTGGTTAATGTCTATACAATTGTCTATCAATGATATAATACGAGATATTAAAGAACAGACGCAAGGAAATCAGCAAGTTATAAAAAGTGGAAAATTCAACAGCTTTGAAGAATTTAGCCACAGAGTAGCGAACCCCGCAGGGCTCGACGAAGTCAAACATTGATAGCAACAAGTTGATTACAAAGATTCTGCACCGCAACATTAAAAAGCAACAAATGGGCTGAGTTTTTCAGCAGACTTAGATAAACATCGAATTCGTAATAATGGGATTCACTGAACTTCCGATAGTATAAAAAGCGCTACAACTTTATACTTCCCGATCAGCAGACAGACTTTAACCCAAATTGAGCGATATGAAAAAGATTATCGCTCAATCGATAAGGAAATTGCAAGCAATTCACTATTACACTATTTACAGTTCAGGCGAATTGCAACAATTTCCAAATCGGGATTTACCTAAGTAAAGCAATTTTTCGTTTTACTTAAGGTTTAAACCTGATTCTAACTGCACTGTCCGAGTATAAGCCAGATAATAACAAAAACCACAATGGTTCCCAAACAGCCACCGCCCAGTTTATAGGCTCCGTAACCTGATATTAATCCTCTGAATAAGTTGTTCATAAGAGTTTTTATTTGGTGAATTAAAACTTAAAACCTGCATTCTACAGGCAGTGGCTTTCCCGTCTTTTTCGTTTTCTGTAGAAACAAAACAAAAGAATGACTCATAAAAACCATTGCCATGGGTTCATTTACCAGGTGAAGCCGGGTGTTCCAGTTTGTAGTTGTTGAAAATTGAATTCAGCGATTCATAATAAGCCAGTAAATGGCTCAGGGTCATCTCCGGATTATTTTCGTTTGGGATAGTAGCCGGCATTTCTTCCAGAAATTCTGATAACTCGGGATATTGATCATTGATGGTGAGTGTAATGCTCACGATTTTTGAATTCAAGTCCTTCATAGCTGCTTCATAATCGACTACCTTTTTCTGAACCTGTTCCTGATTATCGGGTTGACTTTCTTTATTATGAAGTTGATCTGACACCTGATCAGACGCTGGATATATTTTTTCAGGAGTTTCCATGATAGATAATTATTAATCCGGACTGACGCATTTACTTACAAAAAGCAATTGGATAGTCTTCGGAGTGCTAAATTATGGATCAATAACAGAATTTGCATTACAAAATATTAAGGAATGTTTTCATAATTCACACATTTATGGTAAAGTATAATCGTAATTACCACCTCAGTTGGAAAAGAGAAGCCTTCATAAGTTCGGAAAGTGGCAAGAAGTTCTTCTTCCTGAGGTGGAGTTGTTACTGAAATTACCGGATAGAAAAGGAGGATATCGGATCAGATAAACAGACCCTCTAAAGAATTTGTACTTTTATCTTACGCTAACTGAGCAAAGATGATTTGTGGAGATAATCTGAGTCAGGATAATAAATAAACAGGCAGGAGCCATTTTCGATGGTTTCAATAACCGGCTTGATCAGATCAGGTGGCAGTGACGGGCAACCATAGCTTCTGCCAAGCCTTCCGTTCTTCCTGATAAAATCTTCGGTCGCATAATCAGCCCCGTGCATAATGATCTGTCGGCTGATTGCATTGTCGTTAAATCCCTTCTCCATACCCTGAATAATGAGCGACAACCCGACTGTTGCCCCCATTACATGATTTTTCGTGACATAGAAGCCCAGACTGCTTTTCAGGGTGCCTAATTTGTTTGAAAAATTTTTCGCATACTCTTCACCTGTGTTCTTTCCATGGGCCACCAGCGTGTTGAATAAAAGCTTATGATTCAGGAAATCTATCACATACATCCGCTTATTTTTACTCGATTGTGAAAAATCAACGATGGTTATAATGCCAGGATTCTCAAGCCGTCCCTCAGCTTCAAGCTTATTGTAGCCCGTTAAGGCAAGCTGAAACACTTCATTGGATAAGCCATATTCTGACAAATTCAACTCTGAATAAATGTCGCTTTTTATATCACTGACCTGATATGGCATTTCTGAACCTGCCCTGTTTAAAACCGGAGTCAGGAAGATAATAAGATAGAAAAGGTATTTCTTCATGTTGCGAAAGTAGGAGTTCTGTATAGTCTAATAACTTGTTTTACAAATAGTAATTGTTAAAGTTTCCCAATTAAATTAAATCCGGGACCGGATATTCGCGTTTGGCCTTAGTGTAAGTAGCATTTAGATGGTGCATATTTTTTTCTGGTACAGCAGAAATTCCCATCCTCTGGTTTTACGGATTTTGTATATAACCATTACTGACCGGAGAAAAGTAGGAGATTCTTCGCTTCGCTCAGAATGACAGCTTATTACGTCTTGGGAGGGAGGTTCGGGGGGTGCCGCACGTGAGTGAAAGTGAAGTGAAGAATCTCATTATCCAACAAGTATTTTGGTGGGACAATATTAATATAAACAAGATTTTCAGGGAGAAAAGATCATTTTACTCCCGTTTCCCGGTTTATTTCGAATTAAATGATTACTTTTGTATTGATAATGAAAGTTTTACACTTCCATGTTGCTGCAATCTCCCATATCACCCGCTTAATCAGATTCCGGCTTCATTCACAACTCACTTAAATTTGCCTGTTCCCATAAATCAGATATTCCGGAATTTAAATCATTCAAATGCTGAATAAACTCTCTTTTATTTCCATCATAATTTTGTTTACCAATTGTTTGCAACTGCATGAAAAAACACCTCAGGCTGTTGCGGAAAACCCGGTTGTCCTGAAAGCGGAAATTAACAGATCAGAGGTCATTGGATTTGCCAGAACATATCTGGGGACAACTTACCTTTATGCCGGCATTAACCCGGCCAAAGGCTTTGATTGTTCAGGCTTTGTTTATTTTGTGTTTAAACATTTCAACATCAATCTTCCCCGTGGTTCAAAAGAATACAATTTACTGGGAACCGCACTGAAACCCGAAGAATTTAAGGTGGGCGATGTTCTGGTTTTTTATGGCCACAATGACAGTGGACAAATAGGGCATGTAGGCATTATCTGCGAAGCAAATGGCATGAAATCAAAATTTATCCATTCCTCTTCGGGCAAAGCTTACGGGGTAACCATCAGCGAACTGGACTCCGAACATTACACCCGGCGGTTTTACAAGTGCATTGATGTGATCCGTTAATAAAATAAATTTTTAAAGGCTCAACCAATTGAAAGCAATTTAAAGGCCTTCCAAAAGAAAGGCATCCGCTAACACGGGTTTTGTGTCAGTCTGGCTGAAGTGCAATTTTCAACTTTTGCTAATATATTTATGACAGTGGTTCCAATATGGTCTATGCAAAAAAGCCCAACCGAACACAAAGCCCGAAACCATGAGCGGCAGAGGAAATTTGACATTGGAAATTAGAAATTAGAAATTAGAAATTAGAAATTGACAACCTTATCCTTATCCTTATCCTTAACCTTAAAGCTTCGGCTCCCCCGCATCCACTCCGTTTCTGCGGGGCAAGCTACTCAGCTCATCGCCTTAGCCTTAACCTAAATCTCCTATTATTCCTTGTAAAACAGCAACGCAGCCAGTCGCTCATCCCGTTCATAAACGTCTTTGTAGAAATTGATTTCGCCCTGCTCATCTACCCATGCAGTAAAATAACCGATGTAAACCGGTATTTTGTTCTTTAGCCCCGCGATGCTTTCTTCGCCTGCATTCATGGCTGCGTCAATCTTTTCTTGAGTCCACTTTTCATTATCTTTAAGAATTTTTATGGCCAATTCCCTGGCCTTCTGAACACGGATACAACCATGGCTCAATGCCCGATCATCCTTCTTAAACAGGCTTTTTGCCGGTGTATCATGTAAATAGATATCATTCGAATTGGGAAACATAAATTTTACCAAACCTAAAGAGTTGTTCTTGCCTGGTTTTTGGCGAACCTTACCATTGTTCCATTCCATATTGTGCGACTCCAGGTAGTTTTTGTCTTTTTCGATACCCGGTTTAATTTCTTTTTCAATAATGGTTTTCGGCAAATTCCAATAGGGGCTGAATACAATGTAGCTCATCTTACCGCCGAAGATGACTGTTTTTGTCATGCTTTCACCCACAACCACCGGTGAATTGAATTCGGACTTACCTTCTCTGAGGAAATTCATTTCGTAAGAAGGAATATTCACAAAAATAAATTCTCTGGAATTAAATATTTCAGGCGAAATATACCGGCAACGCTCCATATTTACCACGATTGTTTTAATGCGCTCACCAATCGGTACATTCATTGCCTGAATGTGTTCGGGTAAAATCAGCGAGTCCGGTTTGAAACCATTGCGCAACTGGAAATTTTTAATGGCAGTAACCATTTCAGTATCGTACCTGTTGCTCCGGTTATTCTGTTTCAGGTCTCCTGCAATAAATAAATGCTCCCTGATTTGCTGAATCGCTTTGGCTGTATCGTTTGGCTTATAAGCTTTGATCTCAGGGTCCGGATCAATTGGGTTCCAGCCACCTTTCTGCTCTATTGCACGGTATCGTTTCAAAACATCACGCAACTTATAGTATTGGTTGAATAATATCAGGCTATCTTCTTGCTGCAACTTGTTATCCGAAATAATTGAATCGAGCAGCCCGGTATAAGAAATGGCTTTGCGCGGAAGCAACCATCCAATATTCGTGGTGGTTTTAGGATCAATCCCTTTATACACTTTATCAACATAAAACAGGTATAAGCTGGTTAGCAACAATTCAGCATCTGTATTCTTTCGAATGTTTTTTATATCGTCCTCAAAAATGTCATCAATATTTTTCTGATAAGGGAAAACTGAAGAAATCCCTTCATCTTCAAGATCTTTCACTTTGCTGTAAAGCGAATTGCCGTATTCAACGACTCCTTTTCTATCAAACCAGATGTGGTTGAAATTATAGTTCCGATAAATGGCTACCAGATCCTTTTCATATTTTTTTATTACCGGATGTGAAATAAAGAATGGAGCAATCAGCGTGCTGTCGAATGGGATATTGCTAACACTATTATCCGGTGAATTTCCTTTTTGCCTGCATGATTGAACGGCAAGTGTAATCATAATCGTAGCAGCAATTGAAAAAAAAATTAATTTTCGCATTTTGTATTTAATTTGGTGGTGATCGAAATCTTGGTTGAAAGTGTCAATGTTATTAGTGTACAAATTAAGGTATGAACGTCCGGATAAATATTGCAAAAATCTTTAATAAGCTTGCATCATTCACACATTTCAGGAATGCCAGATTTTATTGTTATAAGCTTCCCGCTATCAATATTGTGGCTTTAAAGTTAGTATCCATTGAATTGATTTATAAGAGCTTATACTCTTTGCCTTCCCAAACGTGCCCGAATGAAAATTTTAAAAATCTCATTGAACAGCAATGGAACCAACCCAAATGAAACTATAATTATCCAACTTCGCATATCTGGCATTTGCAGATGGAATGCACTTCGGGTAATGGGAATAACCAGCACAAGCATTTGAAGCAGCACACCCAGTATAATAGCACCGGTAAGATACTTATTGGAGAAAACACCAATCCGGAAAATGGATTTATGGTTGTTTCTGATTGCCAGCGAAAAAAATAACTGACAAAAAACCAATACCAAAAAGGCCATTGTCCTTGCATACTCTAAAGTATTGGCCGGAACAGAATCGTTAAAAGGGCTAAACCCATGCTCCCAATGGCCAAACCAGAAAGCCAGAATGGTTAATGCTCCGATCAGTAGCCCGCCCATTATAACATGAAGACCGGCACCACCAGCAAAGAAGCTCTCTTTTGAATCCCTTGGTTTTTCATTCATTACATCCGGGTTTCCCGGATCCATGCCCAGCGCAATAGCCGGAAATGTATCCGTTATCAGGTTAATCCATAAGAGCTGTGTGGCAATGAGTGGAGCGCTCCATCCAATCAATATGGCGACAAAAATGGTAATTACTTCCCCAAGGTTACAGGTAAGCAGAAAAATCACCGTCTTTTTGATGTTGCTGTAGATATTACGGCCTTGCTCAATGGCTGAAACAATGGTTGCAAAGTTGTCGTCAGCAAGGATCATATCCGAGGCCCCTTTGGCAACGTCGGTTCCCGTAATTCCCATCGCTACACCAATATCGGCAGCATGCAACGATGGCGCATCGTTAACCCCGTCGCCGGTCATGGATACAATATTTCCCATTGATTTCAGGGCACGGACAATTTTAACTTTATGCTCAGGCGAAACACGGGCAAAAACCCGATGCTGCATAATAATGCCGGCGAATTCCTTATCGGAAAGGTCATCGATTTCATGACCGGTAATCACTTGCTCCATGCTTTCAGCAATTCTAAGTTCATGGGCAATGGCGAAAGCGGTGTTTTTATGGTCGCCGGTTATCATAAGGGTTGTGATGCCCGCAATTTTTGCTATTTCGATGGAATCTCTGACTTCGGCTCTTGGCGGGTCAATCATTCCAACCAGTCCTGTCAGGATCATATCCTGCTCCATTTCAGAAGCCGGAATTTTAGCGGATGCGGGCTTATAAGCCGCCCCTAGTGTCCGAAGTGCGCTGTTCGCCATGTTGTTTGCAGCGGCTTTGTATTGTTCTTTATGGATTTCTGTTATAGGAATTACCTTCCCCTTTTCCAGGACATGGGTCGAAATTGCTAAAATGCTGGCGATGGCCCCTTTTGTATAGATGGTAAAATTGCCCTTTTCTTCGACGAGTGTTGACATCAGCTTACGGTCCGAATCAAATGAAAATTCACCACTACGCTTATTTTCCTCATTCAGGTTTTTTCTGTCAATTCCCAGATCATCACCCAGAAGCAACAAGGCAATTTCTGTCGGATCTCCGGTTGCATGTCCCTTTTCAAAAGTGGCATCAGAACTAAGAATCAAGGATTTTGCCAATATCTTAGCATCATTGGAAGCGGTGTTTTTTTGATTCCGCTTAACCGGTATTTCACCTTCCAGGTTGAAAAAGGTTGTAACCGTCATTTTGTTCTGGGTTAAAGTGCCCGTTTTGTCAGAACAAATTATGTTTACAGATCCGAGCGTCTCAACTGCAGGCAATTTCTTTACAATGGCGTTTTTCTTCGACAAGCCGGTTACACCAATTGATAGCACCACCGCAACAATAGCAGCCAGCCCTTCCGGTATCGCGGCTACGGCCAGCGAAACCGACATCAGGAACATTTCTGCCAGATCACGCCCCTGCAGCATGGCAATCACGAAAATAACAACGCATATTCCGATGGCAAATTTTCCCAGCATTTTCCCCAGTTGATCCAACCTGATTTCCAAAGGCGTTTTCGACTTTTTCTCACTGATGATAAGGTTGGCAATTTTACCCATTTCGGTATTCATGCCGGTTCCGACTACCAGGCCAATCCCCCTTCCTTTGGTAACCAGGGTTGACATAAATGCCGTGTTTGCGCGGTCTCCAAGCGGAGTTTTCGGATCGTCGTGAATGAGTGAGGCATCTTTATCGGACGAGACCGACTCCCCGGTCAGGGCCGATTCGTCTATCTGAAGATCAGCGGATTCAATCAGGCGGAGATCAGCGGCAATAAATCGTCCGGCATTCAGTATAATAACATCACCCGGGACTACATGACCAGAATCAACCTCTCTGACAATGCCATTCCTGCGAACAATGGCTTTCGGAAATGACATTTTCCGCAGCGCTTCTATCGCCCTGTTTGCCTTTACCTGCTGAACTACTCCAAGTACCGCATTGGTAATGATAACCAGAATAATAATGGTGGCATCAATGTATTCACCCAGAAAAAGTGTGATAAGAACCGCTGCAAACAGGATATAGATAAGCCAGTCGTGCAGTTGGGCAACGAACATCTTCAGCAGGCTCTCATTCTTTTTTGCCTGCAACTTATTTTGGCCGTATTTTTTTAATCTGACTGCAGCTTCTTCATCTGAAAGACCAGGCAATGGATCAACTTCAAATTCTTTAAGACTTTCCTCTATTGATTTCGAAAACCACATTTTCTGCCATTTAATTATTAAATATAAAATTTTCAGCAAACGATGAACTAAAACGGGAACAAAAACGGGAGGAAATTCCTCCCGTTTCTCCCGGCAATCAGATGGCTATTACGAATAATAACCAGTATATATCAACTGGTATTCCAGTTGATTGAATTTCATATTTCTATTTCAAAAAGTTGACGAATCATCGGGCAAATTATTTTAATCCGGAACCTAACTTCCTGCATAGTACTTCATGGCTTCGGGCATAAACTGGTTCAGTTTCTTTATCCTGGTCTGATCCGAAGGGTGAGTACTCAAAAACTCAGGGGGGCTTGGCCCGCCTGCAGTCGACATTCTCTGCCAGAAAGCAATTGCTTCCTGGGGATTGTAGCCGGCCATGGCAGCGAATATCAATCCGTACTTATCGGCCTCGGTTTCCTGCTGACGCGACCAGGGCAACATGGCACCAACCTGGCTTCCGATGCCATATGACATCAAAAACAGATCCTGCGTTTGCTGAGGTTGCTGGGCCAAAGCCACCTGCAACGCTACACCGCCCATTTGCTGTACCATCGCCTGACTCATTCTTTCGTTACCATGTTTGGCAATGGAGTGGGCAATTTCATGGCCCATCACAATGGCCAGGCCTGCTTCGTTTTGCGTAATCGGAAGAATTCCGCTGTAAACAACTACCTTTCCGCCAGGCATACACCAGGCATTGGCTTCTTTGCTGTCAACGGTGTTAAATTCCCAGTTATACCCTTCGAGTATCGAGGGTTGTCCCTTATTGTCATAATAGGTTTTAATTGCGTTCGAAATCTTTGCCCCCACACGGTCAACCATTGCAGCATCTTTGCTGCTGTTGGCATTTAAAATCTTGTTCTCCGACAAAAAGGTGTTGTACTGGCTCCGGGCCATCAATTGCAACTCCGCCTCCGGCACAAGACTTAGTTGTTTGCGGCCTGTAACAAGATTTAATGCACATCCGGCCATTAAGCCTGTGATCAGTAATAAACCTAAAATCTTTTTCATGAGTTTGAAAAATTAAATGAATGTCTCAGATAACCAAGGGATTGATTTCCAGTAAAAATTAATATCATTTCACCTTTTCTAAGTTTAGAAATCTGACATAGCAAAGATAGAATCCGCGATCCCGTAAAATATTATATAACTTTTGAAAAGGTTTACATGATTCACACATTGTAATTAGGGTTTGTGGAAGAATTCAATGAAGGTTCGAATCGACCCCAGAGAGGTCGCATATTTATAGAATATGACGATGATGATGCTGTTCGACCCCGGATGTGACCGATAGGGTTCGGGATCGCCTTTGTTGAAGTGCAGGATAAGCGTTAATTTCATTTGACAAATAGCATTGGCTTCGCATTAAGAATTATTTTATTTTCACATTACCCATTGGACGTCTGATGCTGCGATTGACTCTGTTTACGCTAATCTCTACAGGATGCAATTCGCGAATGCCAATCTTGGCTGGGCGACTTGTGATTATGACATCTGCAAAACCATAGACGGAGGGAAGAGTTGGGTTACAGTTTCAACCGGATTTCCGGGCTGGCATGGAAAACTTTCAGTTGCCGATGAAAAATCAGTTTTCCTGATGGGAGCGACTTTTAATATCCTGAAATCTACAAACGAAGGCAATACCTGGGTTGACATAAGTCCGGGAATTACCACTCAGGACTTCAATTACATTTCATATCAGTTCACTGACAGCCTTACCGGATACATTGCATTGGAAGAAAAAATTACCGGCCAGGGCAAGCTTTTAAAGACGGTTGACGGTGGTCAAAGCTGGGCAATTGTTGATTATGGACATTATGGCCTGATAACAGCCATGGACTTTTATAACAGTCTGCACGGAGTTATACATATCGTTGACAATATTTTCTTCGTAGCCCGCGACGGGGGAGAAACCTGGTCAGAAGCTGAATCCGACCCTGAATACACCATAATTTTTGTTCAGATGACCGATACAGAAACAGTTATAGCAACTGACAGGGCAGGATTTCATCTTGTTTCACTTGATGGAGGAAGTACATTCACTGTGCTTTATTCGGAAGAATCAAATGAATATTTGCCCGTCAGCAATTCATTCTATCTGAATGACCTCCTTGGTTGGAAATGCGGATACGGCGGAATGATCAAGCGGTTTGACCTCATCACTTCAGGAGTGAAGGATATTACCCCACCTCTTGAAAATATTACTGAAACATTATTCTGGCCAAACCCTTCATAAAACGTAATCCACATCAGACAGGCAGGATTCGAAAATCTCTCAATCTGTTCTATTGACGGCAAACCCGTATATTATCAGCGCAATGATCGCATCATTGATATTGATATTTCACAACTGCCTAAGGGTATCTACATTCTCACCCTCTACCAGCAGGGAAAAAGGAATCAGGAGAAGCTTATAATCCAATAGTGGTATCGGGGACAAGGCAAAAAATACGGGCATTGTTTGGATGCGGGGTACTCCACGTCAGAAAATCTAACCTAAGTTGAGCGATTTGAGCAAAGCGAAAAAGCACTTTACTCAGGTAAACCCCGATTTGGAAATTGTTGCAATTCACCAATGCCATGAAACTGATTTACTGTGAATTGCTCACAATTTCCTGATCGATTGAGCTATTTTCCTTTTCAAATCGCTCAATTTGGGTCTAAGATATCTACAATCCGATATCCACAATCAGCAATTTTACACTGAGCCTGTCTGCCTGTAACAAACACAATAATTAGCCCATATTTATGCATACAGCCTTCCTGACTGCGACAAGCAGAACAGGGCAGACGAAGCCGAAGCGCCGAAATCAGCAATCCGGAATCCTTACCGGGCAGTGACCTGGAATTTATTCACCAAGGGCAGTCCGTATTTTTTCCAACTCCAGTTTATTGGCAAAGGAAAGTTCATCCTGTTCGGTGGCAAAACCGTTTGCCTGGATGGTGATCATTGTCTGACCCATTGGGATTTGTATTTCTGTTGACCGTATTTTGGTATCATTATCACCATCCTGAAGGTCAGTCTTCGATATTGCCCTGGTGGATCCTACCCTCACACTCTTGTATCCCGCACCTAACATGGCAGGATTGGTAAGGTACATATTCATGGTAGAAAGCATAGGCGAATTGGCAATAATCTGAACTTCAGCATCATTTTCGGGCTTCGTTTCATTGCGGTATCTTTTGGTAATTTGCATACCTCCACCCATCATTCCCATACCGGCGGCACTAACCTCGCCATCCCCTTCAGCTTTAAGTCCGTTAATTTCGGCAGGGAGCAATCCGGCAACCTGTTGTGCCACCAGCATATTGATGTCGTTAATGGCATCCTGCAGACTTAGCTGGGCCTGTTTATATTCCTTCTTTGCCAGAAAATCCTGAGCTTCCTTAATAAAAGCCTCTGCCTGGCTTTGTCCGGTAGCCCTGAGGCCTATAGAAGCGATAAATAAGAAAAAGACAATTCTTTTCATAACATTTCGATTTTAAGTGTTGACAAATTGAATGAACAATCCTTTTACAATGACAAGTAAAGGTAAGGGGATTTTTATCAGGTTGAACAATGTTTTAACCAGGGCTTGCTGAAAAACTCAAAAAAAAAGACGCCTCCCTTTTTACGTTACAGTACTCTGCACCTTAAAATTTATGTAATCATTGACTTACTACCAACGTTCTGCCACTCTGTGGCTAAACCTACTCAAAAACGGATGAAATTCGGAACAAGGATGAAAGATATATTGATGTTATTGCCCTATTCCTGTGCACCTAAAATACTGTCATACCTTGTAAATGTTTTATATTGAGGTGTATCGCTATTTTTCAGCGGACCTAACTATCAATAAGATTATCAAGGAAGAATAAGGTTGGAATCCGATGGGGGTCATGTTCGTTACTGAGGTTTGTAAAATTGAATAAAGGCAATCTGCTTTCTTTCTAAATTTTCACTGAGGGCAGGATCAACCTTATTGCTTCTTTTCAACCTCAGTAAAGGATGAATGGTACAATGTGAGAATAATACAACTTTTTACCGGAATTATATAATGATTTTCCCTGAAAGTAGTAGCAATTTTGTATTCTCAAATTTCTAATTCATTTAACAACAGATCATGGGAAATCTACTATATATAATTGCCGTCATTCTTTTGATAGGATGGGCAATAGGATTTTTTGGTTTTCAGGCAGGTGGAATTATTCATGTGTTGCTGGCAATTGCAGTTATTGCAATAATTGTTCGTCTTCTTCAGGGCAAAAGCGCGGTATAACCATCTTTGCTTTGTTGTTTACCATTTTTGATCATACACTTATGAAAACCGAAAGGTTCATCGCATTGTACATGAGTTGCTTATTGCCTTTTCACGGGGTCCAACTCTGCAATTAATCATGTTTGCTCCAACCAGGATGACTTTGTTCATCCGGATAAAATGTGGATCTACTGCTCTCCATCCGAATCAGCAGTATTGAGATTGGTGAGGCTGGAAATACCTGTACCGGGGGAATGTTTGTTCTTGTCAGGTTTAAAAATTAACCCGTACAAAAGGCACAACGGTGATCCCTGATTTCAATCAATATCCAGTTATTCAGGAAGGATGATTATTCGGGTAAACATATTAACAAATTGTTGGATTTTTTTTTAGGTTAAATTCCAACACAAGAGCTAATGTTAAACTGAATCTTTCATCCTTCCTTTTTCTGCTTAACTTTTTCAGGATGAAATGGAAATTACTGTTTAAAATACTGCTGGGAATGGTTGCTTTTGCAATTCTCCTGGTATTTATTGTTTTGGTATTTGCAGAACCCTGGGCAGAAAGAAAAATCCTGCCTGCAATAAATAAGTACAACAAAGGCTATCTTGTGAAGGCAGAGGCCGTTGACATATCAATTGTTACTTCCGCGATTGAGCTAAAAAACATCACCATAACATCCATTCCGGCAAAAGGAACAACCAACCATCTGAGCGGAAAAATCGCTGGCATAAGGATCAGCGGAATCAACCTGATTCAGATTCTGTTAAAAAAAGGAATCTATCTCCGCAAAGTAATTATAACCGGCAGCTTCATTGAAGGCCGGATTCCTTTTCCAAAAAAAACGGCACCGCCCATAATCTCAAATCAGAAGATTCGCGTCGGAAGCATTCTTTTCGACACCCTCGACCTGAGCCTGAAATACGATTCAACTGCCAGGGCATTTTCGGTGAGGAAAGGTTTCTTCAAACTTCTTGATCTTCAGATTAATAGAAAGGATACGATTTCGCCAGCGATGATTCACGAATTTGACTTTAATGCAGATGAACTCTTTACCATATCATCCGACAGCATGTATTCGTTCAGAGCCGTCGGTATCCGCTATTTTGCCGATTCAAACAGGTTGGCAGCCGACAGCTTTTCAATCCTGCCGAATTACCCGGATTATGAATTCTCATCGAAGCACGAATTTCAGACTGATCGCATCGGGGCCGGTTTAAGCAACATTTATTTTCACGGATTTTCCCCGGCAGGTTATTTCAAATCGGGCGAATTGGTAGGTTCCTATATTGAAATCGGGAAACTGGAAATGAATATATTCCGCGATAAGCGGAAGAAATTCCGGCATGTGAACAAACCTGTTTTCCAGGATTTAATGGTTGGCTACCCCGGCAAGCTCCAAATCGACTCTATCGGCATTCTGGACGGAAACATTACTTATGCCGAACATGCTCCGGGAGCCAGTGATCAGGGTAAGATCAGCTTTAACAATATCCACGCCGGTGTTTACAACATTACCAACGACACCCTCTACAAAAAAGTAAAAGGCAATACCGTGCTTCGGGCCGAAGCCCTTTTAATGGGGAAAAGCAAACTGTCTGTCACACTGAAAGCTAGGTTGTTTGATAAAAAAAATGTTTTTACTGTGAATGGATCGCTTTCAGGCATGGAAGCCGATGCGCTGAATCCCATCCTTGAATATTCCGCGTTTATGTATGCGACATCCGGCAGAATTGATGCGCTGAATTTCCAATTTACTGCCAACAATACCAAAGCGACCGGCAAAATGACCCTGCTCTACCATGGCTTAAACATTGCGGTAAAAAACAAACAAACCAACGACACCACAGCCCTGAAAGAACGGATAGTTTCAATTCTGGCCAATAATATACTAATAAATTCAAACCCGCTTCCACGCAAAGAAGTGAGAGTAGGGATTATAGACTATGAAAGGGACCCGGAAAGATTTGTTTTTAACTATGCCTTTAAATCCATTCTATCAGGAATGAAATCAAGCCTTTTAAGAAATCCGGAGAAGGAAATAAGAAGAAGAAAAAGTAAATGAAGAATGACGAATGAAGAATCTTTGTCCCGCACGTGCGGGATTGAACCCTTGAACCCTTGAACCTTGCGGAGCGAAGCAGCTTGCCCCGCCCACTATGGCGGGGAAGTCCCGCCTTTTCGGCGGGGAACCCTTGCTGAGCGAAGCAGCTTGCCCCGCCCACTATGGCGGGGAAGTCCCGCCTCTTCTGCGGGAAACCCTTGCTGAGCGAAGCAGCTTGCCCCGCCCACTATGGCGGGGAAGTCCCGCCTCTTCCGCGGGAAACCCTTGCTGAGCGAAGCAGCTTGCCCCGCCCACTATGGCGGGGAAGTCCCGCATCTTCTGCGGGAAACCCTTGAACTTATCTTTTTTTCCCAATCCTTACATCCTCTCAATCGGATTACGCTTCTTATGCTTTAGCCGCTTATAGTAAGAGGGCGTTAGCCCGGTTATTTTTTTGAACTGGCTCGAAAGGTGGGCCACGCTGCTATAATGCAATTTGTAGGAGATTTCGGTAAGATTCATTTCACCATAGATCAATAGCTCCTTTACCCTTTCAATTCTGAGATTGATCAGATACCGTTCAATGGTCGTTCCCTGAACCTCTGAGAAAATGTTGGCCAGATAAGTATAATCATAACTCATTTTCTCACTCAGATAATCCGAGAAGTTTGTTTTGATTAATTTATCAGAATAGTAAACCATTTCAACAATGGTATTCTTAATCCTTTCGATCAGAATTTTCTTCTTGTCGTCTAAGATGAAAAGTCCGGACTTATACAATTCGGCATTTAACGATTCCAACTGATCAGCAGAAAGGCTTTCCATAATTTCCACTTCGCCCAGCTCTACTATGATGAAATGGTACCCATGCTTTTCAAGCTCGGATTTCACGATCATCTTGCAACGGTTACTAACCATATTACCTATGTAGAGTTTCATGCAGTTTCCTTAATATTGAACCATGAATATCTGATTATTACTCAAACATTTCATTGTGGGTTTATTTTCGTGAATTCTGTAATGTCAACCACCGACAGAAGGCATTTCCGGTCATCGTCGGTAACAATGCCTTCCATATAGACATGGCAGAACGTAGAATTATTATAACCCAACATAACATTGCACGATTCCTTTGTATAACCGGAATAGAGCAAACTGAAAAAATCGTTGAAAACTATCCTGGATTCTTCTGAAATATGAAGTTTGAAATTGCTGTTAAGCAAATTGAAACGCTTATCTCTCAGCATATCGGCGCCGGTAAAATTAAGGTCGGTAATACTCCCGTCTGCATCGAGGACAAAATAGCCAATAGGGGCCAGATCGTACAACATGGTGTATTTTTTCAGTGCAGTTTCGGCCGTCTCATTTGCCAGGCGAAGTTCCTCATTCTGCATCTCCAGCTCTATCTGGTGTACCTGCAATTCGTGCACGAGTTTTTTTACATCGGCTTCTATGTAATTGTTGTCGGAAATTTTTTGATTAAGCCTGAGCTGTTCTTCGGCTTTTATACGCATCATTCCGGCATCCGACATGCCTTTTTCTTCATCGCTCATAGATTCGCTCTTTTGTAGTACAATGATCAATTTGCAATTAGTATCATTCCAACAGGTACATTCATCTGATCATGGAAAACATTTAGGGACCATTCAACATCTGAAATAATGCCACCAGTCGTCAGTACCTTCATTTCCAATTTCCCGTCCCTGACTTCTTTTAAATGCTTATTCAATTCTTTTTCGGTCTTTTTATGCATGGGTTCAGGAACAAATAGTTGAATAAAACTCTGATTCAGGGCATCCTCGCACTTTTTCCCGAAAAATTTCGCTGCTCCCGGATTAAACTCCAATATTTTAAAGCCGGCTGAGAGTCTGATGATGATACCGGGAAAGGAAGCTAACAACAAACGTTGCACCTGTTGTGTTTCGTTTAATTTTTCCTGTTCCTGCTTCAGATCAGAGATGTTGATAAAAGTAATAACCAAACCATCGATCCTGTCGTCGAAAGTCCGGTAGGGCATAATGCGGACAGCAAACCACCGGCCATCTTTAGCCGCGATTTGCTTGTGTTTGAATATAAGTGTTCTCAATACCTCAACCGCATCTTCAGCCAAATCAGGATAAACCAGGTCTGAAGTCTGGTCGGTAAAAGGTCGTCCAACATCGCTTTTTATAAGTTTGAAAATTTTGGTTGCCTGAATGGTAAAACGGCGTATATTCAGCTCTTTGTCAAGGAAAAGGGTAGCAATATCGGTGCTGTTAAGCAGGTTTTTCATATCGTTGTTTACCCGCGAATAGTCTTCCACCTTCGACTGCAATTCGGCATTGACTGTCTGAAGCTCTTCGTTCAGGCTTTGCATTTCTTCTTTCGATGTGGTAAGCTCTTCATTGGTTGACTGAAACTCTTCATTCGTCGATTGCAGTTCCTCGTTGGTCGATTTTAATTCCTCCTGCGAAGTCTGCATCTCCTCTATGGTACTCTGCATCTCTTCACGCAAACGATGCACTTCATCCTCCAGTTCCGTTTCACGAATACTGTTCAACGATTTCCTTCCTTTTTTTGATCGCAGGTTGTCGCCGGAAATATCCGGTGTATCGGCAAAAACAATCATCACTGTACCCTTTAATTGCTCAGGGCTACCAATCCACTGAATTTTAACATTTACAGTTTGAGTAGTACCGTTTGTCGCAATCTTTAGATTATGAAGAACAATTGCTTCTTTTTTCACCAGTGCCTTACGAAACGCAACCGGGAATTCGTTGCGCAGGCCTTCGCGCAGCATCGCGAAAATATTCAGATTGGCCTTACCAGCAGCCGGCTCCAGGTACTTTCCGGTACGACCGCTGATGTAAATAATATCGCCATTTTCGTTCACCAAAACACCGGCTGGCGAAAATTGCTGCAGAAGAAGATTATCGGCAAGAGTTTGAATATTCACTATTGATTTGTCCGGCATTTGATGTTCATTAGGTAATTGTTTTGAACGGGAAAATGAAGAAGGAAAATCGAATATTTCCGGGTTAACCGCGGATTCTGAACGGGTGAAAATTTTCAACTTTGCATTAGAAGGATTAAACAAATGGCTCTGAACCCCCAGGGATTCAGAACTACCCAGCAACATAACCCCTCCCGGGACAAGGCTGTAATAAAACATGCCGAGTAATTTCTTCTGAAGCTCTGGCTCCATATAGATAAGCATATTGCGGCACGAAAGGATATCAATCTTTGTGAAAGGCGGGTGCATGATGATGTTATGCTGGGCAAAGACAACCATTTCCCTGATTTCGGCACTGATACGATAACCTTCTTCCGTTTTTACAAAAAAACGGTTCAGCCGGTCTGAAGGTACATCTGCAATGATATTGGAAGAAAAAATTCCTTTTCTGGCTAATTCAATAGCATCGGCGTCAAGATCAGAAGCAAATATCTGAAGTGAAAAACTGCCGGAAGGCCGTATATTTTCAAGCACTTCCTTAAATATGATCGCGAGGGAGTAGGCTTCCTCACCGGTGGAGCAACCAGGTATCCATGCACGAATAACCCCGCCATGCGCATTTCGTGAAATAATTTCCGGAATAACTTTCTCTTTCAGATTCTTCCAGACCATATTGTCGCGAAAGAAATTTGTTACACCGATCAGCAGTTCCTTGAAAAGGATTTC
>JBBQIQ010000056.1:0-23516 GCA_038325075.1 Bacteroidales bacterium
TCTCAATATTTTTGACCTGACACGACGGGTTAACTTACGCACTGTTAACCGGCGAAGCCTCGAAGCACTTGCCATGGCCGGCGCTTTTGATACTTTCCCGGGAAATCACCGGGCACAGTATTTTCAGAAAGAAATCGGGGACGGACAGACTTTCCTGGAGAAAGTGCTGAAGCATGCTGCTGACTATCAGGCCCAAAAATCCGGGTTGCAGGCCAGCCTGTTCGGGGGCTCTTCTGAAGCCGAAATGCCGGAGATTAAGATGCCTGTTTGTGAGCCCTGGAGCAATCTCGAACAACTGAAATTTGAAAAGGAGGTTACCGGTTTCTATATGTCGGGGCATCCCCTCGACGATTACAAGTATGAAATCGATGCATTCTGCAAGAACAGGGTAGCCGATATAAGGGACGAAAACCTTGTAAGTTCGCTTGGTCAGAAACTGATCATTGCGGGAATTGTCACATCTGCAAACCACCGCAATTCGAAGCAGAATAAGCCATTTGGAACATTCACCCTTGAAGACTGGAACGATTCGGTTCAGTTAAATATGTTTTCAGAGGAATACCTGAAAAACAAGCACCTGCTCAGCGAAGGATTTGCTTTGATTGTTTCGGGAACCGTTCAGAAACGATTCCGCGATTCGGATCAGATAGAATTTAAAATCAGCAGTATGAGCCTGCTTTCGGAGGCCCTTGAAAAAATGACAAAGCAGGTTACTATTACCATGAGCTCCTATAGCGTGAGCGATACCCTGATTGATAATATAAAACTGGCAGCCACCGGAAACAAAGGGGAGTGCCCTTTTGTTATAAATCTTTACGATACTGTCTCAAAACTCAATGTTAAGATGCCTTCCCGGTTAAAGACCAATCCCAGAACATTTATTGAAATAGTGAGGCAGATCCCTGACGTTACCATAAGCTTGTCGTGATGTAAAGAGTTGGAATTGCATGGAGTAATTTTTATCGGTGGTTATTTTTGAAAAGAATTTTAAATTTTTACTGAAAAATGATAAAATTGACCCACCTGCTGACGGAAAGAAATAAAATCTGTTACCTTTGAAGTCTGTTCACTTAAAGTTAAACCCAAAATATTAAAGCTATGGCACTTGAATTAACCGATGCTAATTTTGAAGAACTGGTTATTAAATCCGATAAACCTGCAATCGTCGATTTGTGGGCCGAATGGTGTGGCCCCTGCCGTATGGTAGGCCCACTGGTCGAAGAAATGAGTCATGAATACGAGGGCAGGGCAGTCATCGGAAAGCTGGATGTTGACAGCAATCCGGGTATTTCTGCCAAATATGGGATAAGGAATATTCCTACCATCCTTTTCTTTAAGAATGGTGAAATTGCCGACAAACAGGTTGGCGCAGTGCCTAAATCGGTATTGGTTGCCAAGCTGGAAAAACTGCTTTAATCGAAACGATCTTTACCGGGGGATGCATGTGAAGGCATGTATCCCTTTTAATTTGCAGATCACCTTAATAACCCAACAGTGCCCATTACCATAGACCAGGCCCGATTTGATGATTTCAGCCCTTTGGAATTACTTGCACGTCAGGTAGTTGAAGGGTTTATTACCGGATTGCACAAAAGCCCGTTTCATGGGTTCTCAGTTGAGTTTGCCGAGCACAGGCTTTACAACCAGGGCGAATCGGTAAAGCACATCGACTGGAAACTTTTTGGCCGTACCGACAAGATGTTTGTGAAGCGGTACGAGGAAGAAACAAACCTGCGTTGCCAGATCGTTATTGATGGCAGTTCATCCATGTATTTCCCGATGAAGGATAGTTCATCGCCTGAAGCGGCCAATAAAATGGCCTTTTCGGTTTATTCGGCTGCAGCTCTTATATTTCTTTTACGTAAACAGCGGGATGCGGCAGGCCTCAGCATTTTCACCGATGAAGTTACCCTGCACACCCAGGCTCACAGCAATGCCACCCATCATAAGTATCTTTATGCTGAAATGGAGAAGTTGCTGAACCCTACTGCAGAAGTTAAAGGAAAATATACCTCGGCAGCCAAAGCCCTTCACCAGATTGCCGATAACATTCACAAGCGCTCGCTGGTGGTTATTTTCAGCGATATGCTCGACAGCAGTGAGGCCCGCGAAGAGCTGTTCCCGGCCTTGCAACATCTGAAACATAACAAACATGAGGTGATTTTATTCCATGTTTATGACAAACAGCATGAGGTTGAATTCGCCTACGATAACAAGCCATACCGTTTTGTTGATCTCGAATCGGGTGAAGAACTCAAGATAAAACCACACGAAATAAGGGCCGGTTATCAGGAACGCATGCGTGAATTTAAGTCGGAACTGGCCATAAAATGCGCCGGTTATCATATTGATTTGGTTGAGGCCGATATCAATCAGGGTTATAGGCAGGTTTTACTTCCTTACCTTTTGAAGAGGGTCAGGATGCATTAGGGTGAATTTCTAATATCTCTTATGTAACTCACGGTATGATTTAGGTTGAGGTTTAGGTTGAGGTTGAGCCTGCCTGTCTGACAGTTCAGTTTCAAAAGAGAGTTTAGTCAGACAGGGTTGAGATTGGGCCTGATGTAAAAATTAAGTTGTGGGATCATGCTTAGGAGCTGCTTAACCTTAGCCTTAACCTTTTCAAGGCTTCGCAAAGAAAGTTATTCTCATTCGGGCTATAAAAACCTTTATTGAGGGACTAATTTGTAACTCGGGTTTAGGTTTAGTTTGAAAGCACTTTAAATTGGGCGGTTCTTAACCTCAACCTTAACCTTAACCTCAACCTTAACCTTTATCAGATTCATCTTATACCTCCTAATTCTGACTTTTCCCCTCTGATTTCATCCCCATCTCCACCCACATTCTAACCAATATCACTTCCTTTCGTATAATATAGGTCTCCGGCGCTGTTTGCCAGTTCTCCCATGTCGTAAGAACATTCGGTGGTAATTGAGAAAGATCGTTCTGACTGAAATACATATACAAAATCATCACACGCAGCCAGTCCAAACGCTGATTATTATCGGTTGGGGCTGCGCTTTGTTCAAGGTAGTTGCTAAAGGTCTGCAACAGGGCCTCTTTCTTTGGCAGCGGCGGAACCAGCATATTCAGTTTGCGTATTGCTACAAAACGCGGCAGTTGCGGAACAATGGTCCGGAGATTGAAGTAATCGTCAGGAATATCAACCAGAATGGTCTCATCTTGAAAGTTAACCCAAAGATACAGTGAATCAATGGGTTGCTGGGCGCGTGAGATGCTGCAAAGTACGATAAGGAACAGGAGTATGATTGATTTTTTCATTTTTATGACAGGATTAACAGGATTGACAGGATTTTATCTTTTTTATATTCTTTCGCCTTGTTTACCGGATGGTCTCGACTTCGCTCGACCACCGGTTCACGTTTTCGGATGGTCTCGGCTCCGCTCGACCATCGATAACATCTGTACTTTAGAAACGGATGCAGGTGCTTGAGCGAAGTCGAAAGCACCGGGTAGTATTTTCGGATGGTCTCGGCTTCGCTCGACCACCGGTTCACGTTTTCGGATGGTCTCGACTTCGCTCGACCACCGGTTCATGTTTTCGGATGGTCCCGGCTCCGCTCGACCACCGATAGCATCTGTACTTTAGAAACGGATGCAGGTGCTTGAGCGAAGTCGAAAGAGCCGGATAGTATTTTCGGATGGTCCCGGCTTCGCTCGACCACCGGTTCACGTTTTCGGATGGTCCCGGCTTCGCTCGACCACCGATGGCATCTGTATTTTAGAAACGGATGCAGGTGCTTGAGCGAAGTCGAAAGAACCGGATAGTATTTTCGGATGGTCCCGACTTCGCTCGACCACCGGTTCATGTTTTCGGATGGTCCCGGCTTCGCTCGACCACCGATAGCATCTGTACTTTAGAAACGGATGCAGGTGCTTGAGCGAAGTCGAAAGCACCGGGTAATTGGTGCCTGAGCGGTGGTTGGTGAGCTTTCGTCGAAGCAAGCCGTTGGTGGCCGAGCGGTGGTTGGTGAGCTTTTTGTCGAACCAAGCCGAGACCACCAACTCCACCTCACTCAACCACAAACCTCGCCTTGCCCATCTGCCTCTTACCCGAATATACCACCGCCATATACAAACCCGGCCTCCAACCTCAGTTAAAACTATGTGCCTATGCTGTTTCTATGATCCTATGTGTTGAACAAACAAATCTCATAAGTAGGGCTTGCTGAAAAACTCAGAAAAGACGACTGCCTTTTTACGTTACGGTGCTCTGCACCTTAAAATCCTCTCAGTCTGCGATTTGCTACCAACGTTTCGCCACTCTGTGGCTATTCCATACCAAAAAGGGATGAAATTCTCAATCTTGATCCATGGTTTTTTAATGTTATTGTTATATTTCCATGCACTTAAAACTCTTTTTAACCTTGTAATTATTTTATTTCCAAGAATATATATATTTATCAGCAGACCCTAAGTAAAAATATCGTTCGCTAGTGGAATTTGTCAAAGGATTGAATATGATGGTATGTAAACTAACTGATAATCTGATCTTACCGTTTGTCTTGATTAAACCCTGATTCCTAATTGATAGGTGATTCATCTATTAATCAAATACCTCTCAAACAGCCTTGTCAGCAATTTCTCTGCGGAAGTTGCAATCTCCAGAATATCAGACAGTTTCACCGGCTTCAGGTTGTCGGGATCACATTCATCGGTGATCACACTTACAGCCACACAAGGCAGTTTCAGGTGGTTGGCGGCAATTACCTCGGGCACGGTTGACATACCCACTACATCGGCCCCGATAATCTTCAGGTAACGGTATTCAGCCGCTGTTTCAAGGTTGGGCCCTGATACGGCCGCGTAAACCCCTTCATGCAATTCAATCTTTTCCGCAAGGGCTGCTTCACGCATTTTCTGTAGCAGAGAGAGGTGATAAGCCTGACTCATATCCGGAAAACGTACACCCAGGTTGTCATCATTGGGGCCAATCAATGGATTGCTGCCCAGCAGGTTGATGTGATCGGTGATCAGCATCAGGCTTCCTTTTTTAAAGGATAAGTTAATCCCTCCTGCTGCGTTTGAGATAAGCACCTGTTTTACCCCCAATAATTTCATGACCCTGATCGGGAACACGATCTGGTTCATGGTATAGCCCTCGTAAAAGTGAAAACGACCCTGCATCGCCAATACCTTATGTCCGCAAAGGTCACCATAGATCAGCTTTCCATGGTGTGTTTCAACTGTAGAAACTGGGAAGGACGGAATCTCCTCATAATCAAGGACAACTAACGGACTGATGCGGTTAGCCAGTTCGCCGAGTCCGGTCCCGAGTACAATTCCGGTATCCGGGTTAAGAATTCCTTTGCTTTTAAGAAAATCTGCTGTTTCAGTGATATGATTATACTTCTGCATAATTTTGTGGTCTGACAGGCGTTTTTTTTCGGTGCAATTTAAACAAATTCCTGTTTCAGGTCTTTACTGCATAAATATACATTGTTGACCGGGGGAAACTGAAAAAGGCATTGACACAAAATCACTAAAACACCAAAATACATTAAATGAGAAAAATAACTTGGTGTTATCTGGTGCCTTTTCCGAAAAGGTCGGGACAGGTCGTGCTTTGGTGTCAAAAAACAAAAGTAAGACCCATGAAGTCAATAATTATTCTAATCCAGCATTATCAATTATTTCAAAGTATTCCAACAACTTTTCACGTACACTAATGATAAATATATTAAGATGGCAATCAATGACGACTTTTTAAACCGGCTTGAACAGCAGTTGACCCAGAATTCATCCTGGCCGGCGGTTTATATGTTCAAATTCATTATTCCGGAAGGAAACAGGGGGTATGCACAGCTTCGAAGTCTTTTTGGCGAGGAATCGCGCCTTTCCACCCGGCATTCTTCCGGTGGAAAATACATCTCGGTAACGGTGAAAGAACTGATGCTGAACCCGGCCGAGATCATCGAACGTTACCGGAAGGCATCTGAAATAGAGGGGATTATGGCGCTCTGATGGTCAGTTTTATTGGTCAATGCCAGCATGTTGCAAAGACAAAATAAAAGCAGGGATACAAAAAACTGTACCCTGCCTGATTATCAATTCGATCCGAATAATTTACTTGGCAAAACTAATCGCCCTTGTTTCGCGGATAACCGTGATCTTAATTTGCCCCGGATAAGTCATTTCATCCTGGATTTTTTTCGAAAGATCAAATGAAATTTTGTTGGCTTCTTCGTCCGAAACTTTATCAGCACCTACGATGACCCTAAGTTCGCGACCTGCCTGAATGGCGTAAGTTTTCACAACGCCAGGGTAGGTGAGGGCCATTTCTTCGAGGTGGTTGAGGCGCTGAATATAAGCTTCTACAACTTCACGGCGGGCGCCAGGCCTTGCTCCGGATATGGCATCGCACACCTGCACGATGGGTGCAATCAGGCTTTCCATTTCAACTTCATCATGATGCGCACCAATGGCGTTGCAGATATCGGCCGGTTCTTTGTAGCGCTCGGCAATTTTCATTCCGAGGATTGCATGTGGCAATTCCGGCTCGTTATCAGGCACTTTACCAATATCGTGGAGCAATCCGGCACGTTTGGCTTTCTTTGGACTGAGGCCAAGTTCAGCAGCCATGGTGGCGCAGAGATTCGCAACTTCCTTTGAGTGCTGAAGCAGGTTCTGACCGTAGGATGAACGGTACTTCATTTTACCGATCATCCGGATAAGCTCAGGATGCAGGCCATGAATACCCAGATCGATGGTGGTGCGTTTACCCGTTTCGATGATTTCCTGCTCAATTTGTTTTTTTACTTTGGCAACCACCTCTTCAATACGGGCAGGATGAATGCGGCCGTCGGTTACCAGTTTGTGCAGCGAAAGTCGGGCGATTTCGCGCCTTACCGGGTCGAAACCTGAAAGGATAATGGCTTCGGGAGAGTCGTCGATGATAATTTCAACACCGGTAAGTGCTTCAAGGGTGCGGATATTCCGGCCTTCGCGACCGATGATCCTTCCTTTTATTTCTTCACTTTCGATGTTGAAAACTGAAACACTGTTTTCGATGGCATGCTCTGAAGCTGTGCGCTGAATGGTTTCGATGACAATTTTTCTGGCTTCGTTGTTGGCAGTTAACTTGGCTTCTTCAACTATATCCTTAACATGGATCATAGCCTCGGATTTAGCTTCATCTTTCAGGGTTTCAATCAGCAGCGATTTAGCTTCGTCCCCCGACATGCCCGAAATGGTTTCCAGTTGCTCAACCTGTTGTTTTGTTGCTTTATCAAGTTCAGCCTGTCGTTTGTTGAGTATTTCAAGTTGGGCCGTCAGGTTGTCTTTGATGATGGAGGTTTCTTTTTGTTTGCGTTGCAGTTCTTCGAGTTTTTGCGAGACAACTGCTTCTTTTTGTTTTAACCGGTTTTCGTTTTTTAATAATTCTTTGTTGTTTTCCTGCAATTGATTGTCGTAATCGGCCTTTAACTGAAGATATTTCTCTTTGGCCTGCAGAATTTTATCTCTTTTGATCATTTCGCCTTTTTCTTCGGCGTCCTTCAGGATGTGTTCACTCTTTTTTTCAACGGCCTTTCTTAGTAGTGTGCTGGTTACCAGCCCTCCGGCTACCAGCCCGGCCAGGGCTGCAACTATTATTAAAATTGTCTCCATTGTGAATTAATTAGTTTGAGATAAGTGAATGGAGGAAGAAATAGGACAAAAAAAAACCGCATTGACCCAGAGTTTTGGTAAACCCCAAAACTGCATAAATGAGACTGCCAGGAATTTCGAACTTCCAACGCCCTCCTGAGAGAGTCCCGGTCGAAACCGGGTTAAGGCCTGTCCTACGTCCAAATCTGAGCTTTATCCCAAAGTTGAAAATGTTGAGTTTACAAACTTGAATGAATCAATGCGGAATATTGTAAATGTTTTCAAAGAACTTATCGTGTACTCTTACTTTTCAATAGAAGCTGCTAATAATCCATTTATCTCCTCAAGTTTCAAAAGTAATCCTTTTTCCGAGAAATTTATCTGATTTCCCAAATCAATGGCATTAATTGAAAATTGCAAGGCAACCATCGCCAACAAATCCTGTTTGTCTTTATATTCAAAATGGCTTGCATAGCTTTTCATTTGTTCATCGATTGCTTTAGCTGCTGCCCTTACTGTCTCCTCTTCACTCCGTTCAATCGTTAGTTTGTAAGTTCTGTCAGCGATAAGCACATTGATCGATAATTCATTCATTCGGTTGATTCACAGATTATTATTTATTTAAGAGCCCAATACAATGGTCAATTTCCCGCACAAGTTCATTAATCTTCAATTTAACATCTGTCCTTTTTTCTTCCTTGTTTAGCGATTTAGCCAGTTTAATTGTTTTTTGTTTCTCCTGAAGTTCAAAAACCCTTGATACAAGTTTTTCAATTTCAGACTTCAACGCATTTACCTCAGTTTTTAATTGGTTATTTTCTTCCTGAAGTAACCCGGTTTTACCGATTAACTTTCGCACTTTGTAATCAATTCCTGCTACCAGTGTTTCGGCTTTTTCCATAAAACCCTGCTTAAAAGCGGCAAATATAATTTAAAGTTTTAAACCATCAAATAGTCATCATGACTATATCAGGTCATTTTTGTTCAAATATAATCAATTATCTCAACAATTTTAGATTTTTATTTAATTTTATTGAAAATTTTATCGTGAAAGAAGAATTTCTGCATTACCTGTGGAAGTACCGATTGTTTACTTCCCCGCTTAAAACAACTTCCGGAGAGGAGATAGTGGTGCTGTCGCCAGGGATTCATAACCACAACGCAGGCCCTGATTTCAGTGATGCCCGCCTGAGGATTGACGGAAACCTCTGGGCCGGGAATGTGGAAATTCACATCAACTCTTCCGATTGGTTAAAACACGGCCATCACCAGGATCCGGTTTACGACAGTGTTATTCTGCATGTTGTGCTTAATAATGACCTAAAGGATACCGGAAGTAACATGCCGGTTACCGAGATCAGGGATTGCATTGACTACCATGTTTATGATACATACAGTTCGTTTATGGCCAGCCGGAATTGGGTTCCCTGTGTCAATCAAATAGGATCGGTTGACAAAGATGAGATTGGCCTCTGGCTCGAAAGAATGCTGATCGAGCGCCTGGAACGCAAATCTGAATACATTCAGGGTTTTCTTGAAATTACTGAAAACGACTGGGAAGGGGTTTTTTACATGATGCTGGCCCGTAGTTTTGGCTTCAATCTGAATTCGCTTCCTTTTGAGATGTTGGCGAGGTCGCTTCCTTACAAGGTTTTATCAAAACATCGTGATAATCCGATGCAGATAGAGGCTTTGATCTTCGGTCAGGCCGGCCTTCTGGATCAGCAACTGAGTGAACCATGGCCATTGCAGTTATTTGCTGAATATTGCTTTCTCAGAAAAAAATACGGTCTGGTACCCATTTCGCCCAACCTGTGGCGGTTTATGCGGCTGAGGCCGGATAATTTTCCTACTATCAGGCTTGCTCAGTTTGCTTCTTTGATTTGTAGTCAGGAAAACATTTTATCGAAAGTGCTTGAATGTCCTGATGTTACTAAACTCACCGGATTGTTTGAGGCATCTGCTTCAGAATTCTGGGATTCGCACTATCACTTCAACAAGCAATCAACCACCGGCCGGAAAAAGCTTGGTTTTACTTCAGCAGAACTGTTGGTAATCAATGCAGTACTTCCATTCATGTTCGTTTACGGAAGAGCCATAGCCGATGATAATTTATGCAACAGGGCCCTGGGTTTTTACCTGCAGGTTCCTGGCGAATCAAACAACATTATCAGAAAATGGAAAACTGCAGGCATGCCAACAACCAGTGCATTTAATACACAAGCGCTCATGGGCTTAAAATCAGACTATTGCGATAAATTCAGGTGCCTTGATTGCAGGATTGGCAACCTTTTGCTCAAAAGTTTGTAATCTTAGCTTTTAAAATCAGGATTTTTTTAATAATATTGCAGGTAGTAGTAGTAAGTCAGACATCTTGATATGTGTTGCTTTCATAGTCCGAATAATTCACAAATTCTTAAGCTAATAGTGTGAATCATTCTAACAACAAAGAAAAACTAAAATTTTGGTGTACTTCGTTTCCAAAATTTAATTTTTTCTAAGTCGGGATTAACCTGCATTATTACAGTGCATTAAAATAGTTTATAAATAATGCAGGTTAAAGAGAGAAGATGCGATCATTTGGTAGGCAATATCACCGTTTAATGATTTTCCATGAATTGATTTACGCATATTAATTCAAAACAAATTCCGGTTTATGACATCAAATACCGAAGCGTGGGGATCAAGGGTTGGCCTTGTTTTAGCAATGGCTGGGAATGCGGTTGGTTTTGGAAATTTTCTCAGATTCCCGGTTCAGGCCGTGCAGAACGGGGGAGGCGCCTTTATTATACCATACCTGGTTTCATTCCTTGTGATGGGGATTCCGCTCTTATTCATCGAGTGGTCCTCAGGTCGTTTTGGTGGAAAATTCGGTCATCATTCCACCCCGTTTATTCTGCAATCGATGGATAAACGATGGATATGGAAATACGTTGGTGTTTTCGGTATTTTTTCCAACATTGCCATTGCAGCCTATTATTGCTACATCGAAAGCTGGACAATGTCCTACATTATCCATTCATTAATTGGTTCTTTTGATGGAATGAATCAAACGGCCGTTGCTGCATTCTTTACTGATTATCTTGATGTTAACACATCTACAACTGGTATTCCTTATGAAGCACTGGTATTTTTTGTTTTATGCATTGCTTTAAACACCTGGATACTGAGCCGCGGTTTGAGTTCGGGTGTCGAGAAAGTTGCTAAAATCGGGGTGCCCTTACTGATTGTTTTCGGAATTTTTCTTGCCGTTAAGGGCATTACTCTTAAAGCCGGGCAAAACGGAGCCATTAACGACGGAACGTTGGGGCTCAATTTCTTATGGACCCCTGATTTTACTTCTTTGGCTAATCCAAAAGTCTGGCTGGCTGCTGCAGGTCAGATATTCTTCACACTAAGTGTCGGAATGGGGTCTATTCAATGTTATGCATCTTATATTAAGAAAAGGGAAGATGTAGCTCTAAATGCTATGTCAGCCGGATGGATGAACGAATTTGTTGAGATAGTGCTGGGCAGTGCTGTTATTATTCCCATTGCAATTGGTTATCTTGGAATCGATCGTGTTGTTGAGTTGACAAATATCGGTGGGCTCGGGCTTGGTTTCCGCACCATGCCTTTCCTGTTTGAACAATGGGGGCCAATTTTATCGGCTGTTGCCGGTGTTGCTTTTTTCGGCCTTCTATTCTTTGCGGGGATAACATCCTCACTGGCGATGGGCACACCTGGAATGGGTTTTATGATGGATGAATATAACTGGTCGAGAAAAAAAGCGGCTATTTCTTTCGGAGTAGTTATTTTGATTCTGGGGCTACCAACCATTTTCTTCTTTTCGCAGGGCGTATTCGATGAATATGACTATTGGGCAGGCACGGTATCACTTGTGGTATTTGCCTTACTTGAATCCATTCTGTTCTCATGGGTATTCGGGATGAAAAAAGGCTGGAAAGAAATAACCGATGGCGCCGATATTAAAGTACCGCTGGTTTACAGGTTTATTATTAAGTATATAACCCCTGTGGCACTGATTTTAGTATTTACCGGGGCGCTTATAAGGCCAGTTGGAGACGATTGGTCGCGTATAAACATAAGAGGATGGAAACTTCATAATGAGAGCATTCTCGGTCAGTTGCAGCATAAGGGCGCCGGTCCGAACAGCCAATGGTTTTCCCGCTCGTTTTATGCGGAAGCACCGGGTATTGTTGATTCCATTTATGCTACTTCCAACAATAAATTTTATTTCAGGACTTCTGCTATCGATAAATCCGGAAATTTAAACAGTAAAGTTTACAAATACATACCTTCAAAGCATCAGCTATTGGTCGAAAAAGGTGATCTGGTTGAAACCGGACAAGTAATATATGCCGGCCCTGTTGTAAACCGTGTTTTTTATTTGGATATGGCCAGATTGTTGCTGCTGACAGTATTCCTGCTGATTTCACTCCTGGTATATTTTGCCTGGCGTAAACGCACTAAAGAAAGGGGAATTTGAATATGAATACAACGGCATTAATAATGATGGTATCAGTAGAATCGGTTGTCGTTCTGTTAACAGCCTGGTTTTTTTACAAAGTACTGACAACGAAGCCAAAACCGGAACCCGATTCATTTTCCGAAAATGATGATGTAAAAAGATAACGCAGATTAACCTACTTATTTTGTGTCGGTTATTGAAGTAATTAATCAGGTTTATTCCCTTGAAAAATCATCTTATTGAGTATTTATCTTATGGGAAATCGGAGAGGGTAGCTATAATTGCAGTTATCCTGTTCGTTGTATTTTTGTTTTTACTGCCGTCGTTGTACCAACGTTTCCAAAAGCCCGCACAGGTATATGATTATTCATCATTTGAGAAGGAAATAACTGAGTTTTTGAAGAATGAAGAAACCTATGCCAATGCTGATGCAAAAGGGTTTGATTTCACAAATCCGGATAAAGAAATAGTCAAACGTAAAATAACCCCATTCCAATTTGATCCAAACAACCTTGATTTAACCGGGTGGAAGAAACTTGGATTCACTGAAAAGCAGGCTACAGGCATATTAAAATACAGGGAAAAAGGGGGGAGGTTTCGGAAAAAGGAGGACCTAAAGAAATTGTATGTTGTTAATGAAGAGATTTACAAACTGTTAGAACCATTTATCGGGATCAGTGAAACCCGTGGAGAGCCGGATCAAAAGACCGAAACCGGGGATAAGCCATCCTATTCATCTAATCATAACACGGCCAGATATCAGGTTGAGCTGAATAGCGCTGATTCTGCTGAACTTGTAAAGGTTTATGGTATTGGCCCGGCAACTGCAAGAAGGATCCTCAGGGTTCGGGAAAAGTTAGGAGGGTTTGTATCCCCTGAACAGCTTAAAGATGTGGCTGGCATTGACAGTACGAGGTATCAGATGATTAAGGATGGAGTATTTGCGGATGGTGATGTTATTCGTAAGATTGAAATCAATTTGCTTTCTGTCACTGAGTTGAGACAGCATCCATACATTGATTACTATGTAGCCAAAGCCATAGTTGATAGGCGCGTTAAGAAAGGCCTTTATACCTCAGCGGACGAATTGAGAGAGATACCATTGATTTATGAAGCGTTATTCAAGAAACTAAGGCCTTATATTTCTGTAAACCAAAACCAATGATCGCGGGTCTAACCAGAAATATAATCCTATTCCGGATCAAGTCCTTTCTAAGGATTGAAATCCTCCTGCTGTTATCCTTATTCATGACAGTGTCGGTCTTTAAAGGGTTCACTCAGGTTTTACCGGCTGTTGAATCGGTGGTTAATAGGGCAGATGCTTTTAAAAACACTGATCCAAAACAAGCCATTCAAATTACATCTTCGGCTCTTTTGATGGCCCGAAAATCAAACCATAGTCCTTCGCTTGCCAGAGTTCACAGGTATATTGGAGTTCTTTACTTTATGACGGGCGAGCTGGTAAAGGCACGTCATCACTTCGATTCTTCGTATGTTTTGTATTTAAAACTTGGCGATGAAAAGGGTATTGCTGCCTGCCAGAATAATATCGGTGTTATTTATCAGGAGGTAGGTGAATATCAGAAAGCCATTGATTTTTTTAATAAGTCAGTAAGCTTAAAACTAAAGCTGGGGGATTCGGCCGGGGCAACCAGTGGCATGATTAACATAGGAACGATTTATAGCTATCGGGGTGAAAACCAGAAATCTGTCAGCACTTTTATGAATGTTATCAGAATTGCTTCCCGAACGCATGATACAGTCAGACTTATTGATGCTGGAATAAACCTGGCAGTTGTTTATAATATTGAGAAGAAGTCAGATTCTGCCTTGAGGCATCTTTATAATTCTTTGGCAATGGCGATAGCTATTGCAGATGATTATAGTATAGGATATTGCCTCAATAATATAGGGGTCGCATACCAGTATGCTTCTAAGAATCAGAAAGCAATAGACTACTTTAACAAAGCCTTTGCTTTGCGATCTGATCTTGGCGATATTGCGGGCATAGCTACAACCCTTGACAATTTGGGCAAAATGTATTCCAGGCAGGGTGATTTTGATAAGTCCATTGATTGTTTCTACCAGTCATTAAAATATAGCCAGCAACTTGATGATAAAAGGTCAATTGCTAATACACTCAATTCGATGGGTGAGTTGCTGAATAAACAGGGAGATTTTTATGGTGCGGAGGCTTACCTTCGTAAAGGAATTGAAATTGCCCGCCAACTCGGTTTAAAACGAGATCTTAGAATATTGTACTCCAATATGATACAGACATTTGGAGCCGCAAAGCAATTCGATAGTGTCGAAGTCTATCTGCCGTTATATAGCCAAATGCATAATTTATCAAATGCGACTTCAGAAAAATCAATCGTTTATTCCCAAAATGAGAACGATAGTCATAGTGGCCGGGTTGGTATTATTCCTTTTTTTTATTCCGCTTTGATTATAACTTTTCTTTTATTGGTGATTCTATTTAGAAGTTTGTATATCAGGAAGTTGAAATTTAAAAAGGATATATGAATTCGATTGTAACTTATGTTTCAAACTCCGGTTTACTCGTTGTTGTGACATTTGATGGTATATTTGAATTCTCCTGTTTCCATTCCTCCGACTCATCATCACCATCTTCATCCTCAGGCCATTCATATTTCATTGCCTGGGGGCCACTCGTTCGGTAAGCGTATGCCAGAATAACCCCGGAAATAAAACCCATTAAGTGGGATTCCCATGAAATGTTTTTCTCGGGAAATAGTTCCGGGAACACACCCCAAACCATGCTTCCGTAAAGGAAAATAACAAGCATACTGAATGCCATTAGCCTTGGTTCACGACGGATGATGCCACTTACAAAGTGAAAAGCCGCCAGGGCATTAACCACCCCACTGGCCCCGATATGATAGCTGTTGCCCCGGGCGAATAACCATACAAAAATGCCTGTCATGAGCCAGGAATAAATGAAAATTTTCCATGCATCTGAACGGTAATAATACATGAGTGCGGAACCAAGCAGGAAAAGAGGTACAGAATTGGCAGCCAGATGCGCCACATCGGCATGGAGTAAGGGCGAAAATATTATACCAGTTAAACCTTTTACTTGTAATGGAAGCAAGCCCAGTTGTGCCAGTGAGATTCCTGATATAAGTTCGAATGCCTTTATAGCCCACAATACAGCGATAACGCAACCAAAAATGGCTACAGAAGTAATGAGTCTGCGTTTCTCTTCCTGCATATTAAGTGGATTCTGTAATTAATGCAGGCCGAAAGGTACAAAAATCATTCCTTCCTCAAAAGTGAGGTTTTTGTATGGTGTAAGTGCTGTTTAACCTGTCGGAGCAGATGGTTTCTTTATTGTAAATACCCTGCTAATGTTAAAACCAAAATAAATATCGCCTTTTGCCCATTTCCCCATTGTTTCAGTTATGAATGCACGCTCGAACATTGGCTGGGCATTGGAGAAATGCAACTGAAAAACATGTCCGCCTGTTTCAATATCAACGCCGATTGAGAGCGGGTTTTCGAAATTATCTGACACACTGCCCGGCAATACATGAAAGTACTCTCCATTAATGCTTAGACGCTGTGTAATTTTGAATCGTCCTCCGGCTCCGATTGCATAAGTATCGTTATCAGTTGATGCATTTGCAACCAGATTTTTGTGGATAAAAGTCGGGGTTATCTGGACCGAGAGTTTGTCATTAAATTTCCGGGCTATCAGAACCTGGTTAACAAAAGACATTCGGGAAGTAAAATAATTTTTTCTTTCCGGATTCTGCCATTTGAGGGAAAAAACATCCATTGCAGAAAATAAGGTAATCGTTACTGGTATGTTTCTGGCGCCCTTACTTTGTCTTAAAACCTTAGCTTTTAAGAAGCTATCAAATGATTTTTGATAACTGCTCCTTCCAATCCCAACACTAATGAAATCATTTATGCCATATTCCAATCCCAGTCTTATGGTTGCCTGATCAAGACCAAAAAAATCATAAGCACCCGAATTAACTTTCCCAAAATGATGGGAAATTAAAAAGAGAAGTACTCCGTTCGCGGGATTTTCAACCGAATGCCCGCTGACAACCCTGGTGGTTTTGAAGGTTGCATAAGTGTAATCAGTTGCTTTTTCCTCTTCACCAAAAACATCCATAAGATCCTGCCCCTGTGAATTATACGGCAAACTTAGCCAAAACGTGATTATGAGTATTACGCTAAAAAATTTTTTTTTCATTTCTCTTGTATTTGCAGCATTTAATTCTGTGGTGCTCCCTGGTTAATCCATGCATCAATCTTTGACAACTCACAGGCAGGTAATTTGTTCCCGTTTTTTGGCATGGATGAAGCCCCTGATTCATGATTGATGGCTTTGCGGAAAATGCCTGAATTTACAACTGTTTTCAAACCATTATAGGTACTGGTTATCACATTGCCTGAAGGAGATGCCGGGTTATGACAGCTATTACAATTAGTGGCCAGGATTGGCGCAACAACTGCTGAATAAGTAACTCCGGTGGTATCGCATTGCCCGCCTGGCAATCCCGGATAGAGAAACTCCTCATTGTCATAATAGCATGAAGTTATCAATATGGATATAATGGGAAACCCGAATATTTTCAACAGGTTTTTCAAAAAAATATTAGTAGTTGGGCGCTTCATTGTATTTTCAGTTTTATTTGATGCTTTTAGATTCTGCATTTTGTTTAAGTTAAACTGAATTGTATTTCAAAACACGAACCCTTGGTGAGATTCAATTTTAAATCTAACCTAAGTTGAGCGATTGGAGTGCAGCGATAAAGCGCTTTACTTAGGTAAACCCCGATTTAAATATTGATGCAATTCACCAGAACCCTGAAAATGATTATCAGTGAATTGCTTACAATTTGTGTCTAATTATTTGGTGCTCCATTGGCAATCCATTTCTTAACCTGGGTAATATTGCAATCCGGTAGTTTATTACCTCCCTTCGGCATGGCCGGATAGCCCGTTTGGTGGCTGATAACACCAATTAAGCTCCCGTTTTCAGCGACTGATTTCACTGCGGAATAACTATCAAGCCTGATACCTCCGGAAGCAAGTGTAGCATTGTGGCAGCCCTCGCAATTGGTGTTTATAAGTGGCTGAATTGCGGTAGAGTATGCAAAACTGTTGGTGTCACAACCAGCATCACAATAATTGTTTCTTGCACCTTGTTCTATCCATTTTCGAATGATGAGAATCTGATCTGTCGTAAGCGCGGCATTAGGCGGAGGTGGCATTCGGTCATCCGGATCAATGTCAGTTATCTTTTTGTAAAGCTCGCTGTCACCAGGGTCGCCGGGTTTTATTCCTGCCGTATTCATCACTGACTGGTAGGAAGTAAGAATAACCCCTTCTTGTGCAGTAGAAGCATCGTGACATCCTGACATTCCACATCCTGAAATAAGAATTGGTAAAACATTATTTTGAAAGTAAGATGTATCCGGATTACAGGTGATTCCAACATCAGGAATGGTGTCATCTGGTATTATCGGATCGGTTATTGATAAATCTTCAGGTTCATGTTTGCAGGAGACAAACACCATTAGAATTAAAACGATAATGATCAGTGCAGAACGATACCTGGACTCAAAGTTGAGTTTCATAATTGTAAACGGTCATTGAGTTATTAATGAGATTGCCAGGTTAAGGGAAGCTCTGGATTTATTCAACTACCGGTTTTAAACCAAACATGATAATATTTGTTCAGTTCGGGACTGCATTTAATCACTAACTTTGTAAAGTCAATCTATCAGAACTGTTTTTAATCAATTACCTATGAGTGCTTTTAATCGAATGACCTCTCTTCTGCCTGTGATGGGGCTATTTCTGCTTACAAATCTTGGAATCCAAAGCGCTTATTCACAACAACGCTCCGACCCAAAAGCGACTGTTCAGAAGTTTGCTTCCCTGTTGCAAATGATTAACTATTACTATGTTGATTCAACCAATCAGTCAAAACTGACGGAACAAGCCATTGTTGCGATGCTGAAAGAACTGGATCCCCATTCGGTCTATATTTCAAAAGACGAAATACAGAAAGCAAATGAGCCGTTGCAGGGAAATTTTGAGGGTGTTGGTATTCAGTTTCAGATTTTCAGCGATACCATTCTTGTTGTGGCTGCTGTTCCCGGAGGGCCGTCAGATAAACTCGGGATTCTGGCCGGGGACAAGATAATAACCATTAACGGGGAGGATGCCTTTGGATCAAAAGTTACCAATAGTTTTGTGATGGAAAGGCTTCGCGGGGCCAAAGGAACAAAGGTAAAAATTGAAATTTTCCGGAGAAATAATAAAAACCTGATAGAATACACCATTATCAGAGATAAGATTCCTTTAAATAGCATTGATGCAACCTATATGTTGTCAGAAGACATAGGTTACATAAAGCTTACCCGTTTTGCCAGGACTTCTATCCCTGAGATGAAAGAATCTATTGCGAAACTTAAACAACTGGGAATGAAAAACCTGGTGCTTGACCTTCGGAATAATTCCGGTGGTTTTCTTGACGTTGCCATCGACCTGTCCGATGAATTTCTTCCTACTGACAAGCTTATTGTTTATACTCAGGGCCTTCGCAGCCCACGTCAGGATTTTAAAGCAACATCGCGGGGCGGATTTGAGAAAGGTAAGCTCATAGTTATGGTAAACGAGGGCAGTGCTTCGGCCAGTGAGATTGTAGCCGGAGCAGTTCAGGATTGGGACCGTGGTTTGGTAGTTGGTCGCAGATCGTTTGGCAAAGGTCTTGTTCAGCGTCCTTTCGAATTGCCCGACAGTTCAGTTGTAAGGCTTACTACAGCGCGTTACTATACACCTTCAGGTCGAAGTATTCAGAAATCTTATGAAGAGGGGGCCGAGGATTATTACGCAGACCTTACCAAACGGTTTAAACATGGTGAGTTTGTATCAGTTGACAGCATCCGGTTCCCGGATTCAATTAAATATTATACGCCTTCAAAAAGAGTAGTTTATGGAGGCGGAGGTATAATGCCGGATGTATTTGTACCCCTCGATACAACTTTTTCTTCTAAATATTACACTGATGTTCTTCGCAAAGGACTTGCGAACGATTTTGTTATCAGCTATATGGAAAAAAACCGTGATAAGCTCAAGGAACTTTACCCCAACATTGCAGCATTCAAAAATAAATTCGATGCAGATGGCGAACTGTTAGACAAATTTACCGAATATGCTGCTACTAAAGAGGTTCCGGTGGATAAAGAGGGGCTTGAGAGATCTGGCAGGGAATTACTTTTCTTGATCAAGGGGTTGATTGCCAGGAATATATTCGATGTAAGTGCTTATTTTGAAATCATAAACCCCATCGACCATGAATTGATGCGTGCTGTTGAAGTTATGCACGACGACAACATGTTCAGGAAACTCAGTGTTGCAATGTGATCGGCTTATCAATCTCCTGAATCTTTTGATTCCATCTTCCTGCTGATGTAAAAAAATACGATCGCTTTTCTCCGGCAATTAAAATTGTTGAATAAATAGGATTTAAAAAATCTATCATTATATTTGTTTACCAAAACTTGCTAACCGGCGTAATTCAAAAAATACTGCAATCTTCATTTACCGGCTATATGACAAACATCGAAACAACTTATATGGGGCTAAAGCTATGCAGTCCTGTTATAATCGGAAGTTCCGGACTTACAAGTTCTATTGAGAACATCAGGGAATTTGAAAAAAGAGGAGCTGGGGCAATCGTTCTTAAATCATTGTTCGAAGAACAAATCAAGTATGAGATAGCCCATACTGCTTCGCACCAAACCAGTGCAAATTATTATCCTGAAGCGCATGATTATATCGCAAACTATAGCCACAATCATAGGGTAAGCGAATATCTTGCGCTTATTAAGGGTGCAAAAGAGGCAGTAAAAATTCCGATTATTGCAAGCATCAACTGTATAACTGCGGATGAATGGACAAGTTTTGCCCGTAAGATTGAAGAAGCAGGTGCTGATGCCCTTGAGCTCAATATATTTATTTTGCCAAGTGATCCTACAATGGGGGCAGAGCAAAATGAAAAGATTTATTTCAGCATACTTGAAGAGGTAAAGAAGCTGATAAAGATACCTATATCGCTTAAGATCAGTTATTATTTTTCAGGCCTGGCCAAAATGGCCCTTAAACTCTCCTGGGCCGGAGCTAACGGGGTTGTGTTGTTTAATAGATTTTACTCGCCCGACATCAACATCGACTCCATGCAGGTAGTGGCTGCCAATGTGTTTAGCGGTCCAAAGGAAATTACCATCTCGCTCCGGTGGGTGGCCATGCTCAGCGACCGTTTGTATTGCGATGTATGTGCTTCAACAGGCATCCACGATAGCGAAGGGATGATCAAACAATTGCTGGCTGGTGCCAAAGCTGTGCAGGTTGTTTCAACACTCTACAGAAACGGGTTCGGGCGCATCGATGAAATGAATGCTGGTTTGAGAACCTGGATGGAAAAACATGGATATAAAAACACAGAAGAATTTATCGGCCTGATGAGTTTCAAAAAAGCAGAAAACCCTGCAGCTTATGAGCGGGTCCAGTTTATGAAGCACTTTGCAGGGATCGAATAATGTATTGCAGTTATTGAATTTAGCACTTATTAGGTGCAAGCTTATATTACGACCGAACTAAAGACTAACTAACGACAAAAATCAATACGACCTCTCCCGACAAACCTTAGTTTTAAAAAAGATTTCTGACAACTGTGATTTTTTGAAAGGACTTGCGAATAATTGGCTAAACAAGTTTTACTAAAAAAATCGCAATATGAAGAATTTTAGAATTTATACCTTTTTGACTTTCCTGTTTTTATGGAGTATTTCCGGTTCCGCTCAAAGTATATTGGAGTTATATTTTGGCGGTAACAAAGACAGTTTGAGAAATGAAGCTACCAAACTAATTCATATCCCTGAAATGGGATTTGAGCAGGTTTACAAATCGGAACATTGCTCATTCACTGTAAGAGACAATAAAAAGATCTTTGCATATAGATTTCCCAATCAATCTGACAATACAATAATTCTCATTCACGGTGTAGGGAGTAGCGCCTACATGTACAACAAAACAGCAGGATTGCTTCAAGAAGCAACCCAAGCAGAAGTTTACACCATTGACTTACGTGGACACGGACAATCGGATGGAATTAGTGGTGATGTGGATTATATCAATCAGTATGTAGATGATTTGGCTGATATTTTAAATACAATCCGAAAGGAGAAGCCAAAAGGGAAACTAATTATTGCAGGACATTCTATGGGAGGCGGAGTTGCCTTACGTTACGGAATGGAAAAGCAATATGAACAACCTGATGGTTTTTTACTTTTCGCACCGCTAAT
This sequence comes from Bacteroidales bacterium, assembly GCA_038325075.1. Lineage (GTDB taxonomy): Bacteria > Bacteroidota > Bacteroidia > Bacteroidales > Lentimicrobiaceae > Lentimicrobium. The sequence continues at coordinate 21,433 of JBBQIQ010000056.1, forward strand.
CGGGCATAACTCTCCTGCCTTTCCTCAAGGACAAGCCACCGAAAACACAGCCGAAGAGCCATTTATGAAAATCCATATTGAGCGAATAATTGGTTTGAAAATGCTAAATGAAATAGACAATCACGGCTATGACAGCTTGCCTGTACTGTTTTTCAATTTACCTGAAACTGTTCCATTGAGAAAATATAGTTATCGTGCAAATGCAAGTATGGCACCTGATGACTATGTAATAGGTTTGAAAGCGGTAAAAAAACCAATGCTTGTTTTAATTGGCAGTCAAGACGAAGCGTTTTCAGCAGAAGCTTTGCAAAATGCTGTTTTGGATAACAGCACTGGAGAAATGAAAATTATTGACGGAGCATCGCATAATGGAGTAAGGTATAACGCACAATCTTTTACTTTTATCAATAACTGGTTTTCAAAAATATAATGGACAAACAAAAGCGGCAGCACTTTTTTCAGGAAATTATAGAACAGCATAAAGGCATTTTGTTCAAGGTTGCACGTGCGTATTGCCCAAACGAAGACGATAGGCAAGACCTCATACAGGAAATGATGATACAGATATGGCAATCAATCCATAAATACAACAATCAATTTAAAATTTCAACCTGGTTGTATCGTATTTCGCTGAATATCGCTATTTCGTTCTACCGAAAAAATTCAATAAGAGTAAACAAATATAAAATGTTGAATGAACATACGGCACAAATACCTGTCGAAGATAAAATGGAAGTTGAAAACCAATTGAATTTATTGGAACAATTTATCAGCGAACTGAAAGAAATAGACAAAGCCTTAATGATATTGTATTTGGAAGACAAAAGCCACGCTGAAATTGCCGAGATTTTGGGAATGTCCGTAAGCAATGTAGGAACCAAAACAGGACGTATCAAAGACAAATTAAAAACACGATTTTCACAATTAAAATCATAAAGAAATGAACGAGTTTGAATTAAAAAAACTTTGGCAAACCACCAATGACAAATTGGAAGAAAACTTTGTAATAAGCAAAAAAAACACTGAAGATATAACCAAAATAACAGTTCATAATTTTATAGGTTCGATGAAGACTTTTAAAATATTTACGCTGTTGGCTGGTCTTTTATGGGTTGGGATTGGAGCAACTGTTTTAAGTTATATTTACTTAAATTCGTTTTTAGAAGCCAATAAATTTTTTATCTTTTCAGCTTCTATCCAAGTGCTGTTAACCGCAATAGCCCTAATCATATATGTCTATCAACTGATTACAATTTATCAGGTAGAAATATCTGACCCAATTCTGCAAACACAAGAAAAATTGGCTCAACTGAAAATTTCTACCCTTTGGTCGGCAAGGATTTTGCTTTTACAGCTTCCGGTTTGGACAACATTTTGGTGGAACCCCACAATGTTCACAGATTGGAATTTATTGCAATGGACAATACCTGTTATAGTTACAATTTCATTTACAATTGTTGCTCTTTGGCTTTTCTTCAACATCAAATATGAAAACAGAAATAAAAAATGGTTTCAACTCATTTTCAACGGAAAAGAATGGACACCATTGATGAAGTCTATGGAATTATTGGAACAGGTTGAATATTATAAAGGAGAGAACGCCAGCACCTGACAGCGTATATGTGGCAAAAGCGGGTGAAGTGGTAAATCGAAGTCTGTGCTTTTAAGTAACTTTTTGCCATACGGAAAGTAAAGTGCCTCTGATCCGCTACTGCACAGACACGCAAAACGTTAATATCTGTAATATAATGTGAATCAGGCTATTAAACAGACGATTATGTAGAATGAGTTATTTTGATTGATTTTAATCATTCAAGGTCCTGATCTTGATAAAATGGGAGCTCAATGTAGAGATGATAATAAATAAGAAAGAGATTTCTCCCGGCACCACTCCGCTAACATGCAGTGTTTTGGTCGAAATGACAAGGTTCACTGTTGTCAGGGAGGGGGGAGAGAGGGGGCACAGGCGCCGAGGGCCCCAGTACCCACACAACCCCCCCAAAAAAAAAAAAAAAACACAGTTAAAACCAAAAAAACCAACCAAAGAGTCGGATAAATGAATAATAAAAAAAAAAAAATCAAAA
>JBBQIQ010000057.1:0-23442 GCA_038325075.1 Bacteroidales bacterium
CACCTGAAAGCCCTGAGCTTGCTGCTATTTTTATCTTTCGCTTCTGCCTTGTATCCCGAGCGTATCAAAAACCTGATAACTGCATCGGTCATTTCTTTAAACTCATCTTCGGGCAAATTTTTGCAGTCAAAATCCAGATCTTCCGAAAACCGGTCAATACCTTTTGCCAAACGTAAACAAGTCCCGCCTATGAAAGTTATTTTGCGGATATATGGTGTGGAAGACAGGTAATCCAGAATCATCAATTGCAGATATTCTTTAAGCATGTACTTTTTAAAAACAGCATTTTCGCGTATGAGCGGAGGAAAAAAGCTACTTAGTTGTTCAATGTGTATCATAAATTATAAACTTTAAAAAGTAATTTGACCCGTTGATCAAGTGCCTTGTTACGAAATACAGCGAGGTAACCGGCAAGCAAATCAACATTAAGATTCTCTTGCATATAGTCCTCGTCCAATCGCAATTGTTCAAGTTCTTGAAGGCTATTGTAAAACGGATAGAGATAAAGTAAGTCAAGCAGTGCCTTTTCGGCTGTGGCAAACAGGATTGTCTTATTGTCAGCAATGATTTTCTGTTCAAATCCAAACATCAGGTTTTCTTTCACATTTTTATATGAATACTCGCCGGAATCGTTGCTGAACATTGCAGTTTTGAGTGACGACACACTTGTTATCTGAACAACTGCCTCGGGAATCAATCCATAAAATTCAAGAGCAGTATGAAGGCTGATGTAAGAAGGACGGTAAATTCTATTGGCAAAATAAAAGGGATAGTCGCGCTTGCTTTTAAATTCAGAAAATGCAAAATATCCTTGTCGCAAACGAAAAAGGTAACCTTTCTTTACCCAACGGGTAAGATTGTTGCGGTCGAAATCAGGTTGCCATGCATATATCTGATGAATATTAAAGCATGCCAACCCAAACAGCTTTTCCTTAAACTCTAAAAAGGTCATTTTATCGTTATATTTCTATTATGCTGCAAATATACTGCATTATGGAAATAAAATCAACATTTTATCAGCATTGTTTGAATTTTGTAAGGGACAATTGATATTCCACCGAGCGAAGATATGCTGCGACCGGATTTGTTTTCAACGGCTAAGGTATATCTTTTTATAATCACTAGTGTCTTGACAATGTAATACAGAAACATTATCTTTGTGGTTATAATTCACAAAGCGATGGAAAGAATAGTATTCAGATTGACAACAGTAGACAGGAAATTGCTCATCGACTTGACAAAAAGTGGCAAGAGAAATTCCAGGGAGTTTGAGCGGGCATACATCATGTTGGCCTTGGACAAAGGGAAGAAACATGAGGATATTGAAGATTTTTATAATGTCAGCAGGATAACCATATGGCGGATAAAAAAGAAGTATCTCGACAATGGTATAGATGCTGCATTAAAAGACGATGACAGACCAGGGCAACCGATTAAGTATGATGATATAGCCAAGGCCGAAATTGTTGCGATGGCCTGTTCGAAAGCTCCGGAAGGAAGATCACGTTGGACGTTACGATTACTTGAGAAATCATTGAAACAGAAGACCGGATTGGAGACTGTCAACAGGGAATCGATACGGTTGGTGCTAAAAAAAACGAATGTAAACCTTGGTTGAAGAAGATGTGGTGCATTACAACCATTACGAAAGAGTACAGAAAACGGATGTATCGTATTCTTAATTTGTATGCAAAGAAATATGATAAGCGATACCCGGTAGTTTGTTTCGATGAAAAAAGTAAACAGTTACTTGAAGATGCCCGAACACCGCTGCCAATGAAACCGGGAAGTCTGAAGAAGGTTGATTACGAGTACAAGCGAAATGGAACCTGCAATATTTTTGTAGCAATAGAACCTAAAGCCGGCAACCATCATATTGTTGTCACTGATACACGTACCCGAAAGGATTTCGCTCTTTACATGAAAGGATTGATAACAGGCCCATATGCTGCTGCTAAAAGAATATATATCGTATTGGACAACCTAAATACGCACTTTAAAAAGTCATTCTTTGAAACATTCCCAATCAAAGAGGCCCAACAGTTATTGAAGCGTGTACGGTTTGTTTATACACCCAAGCATGCAAGTTGGCTAAATATGGCTGAGATTGAAATTAACCTTCTGGATCATGAATGCTTAGATCGGAATATTCCGACGCGGAAAGAAATGGAAAGCGAAATTGAAGCCTGGCGCAATCAAAATAATATTGACAAAAGAAAAATAACATGGAGCTTCACGAAATATAAAGCAGATAAGAAATTATCAAAGCATTACGTTTCATGATTAACTAGCCAAGACACTAGGGGTTCCGATCGTTGGATTTACCGGGTAGAGAGTTGGATCAGTGATTGGAATTGTTTCCTGATCGCTATAATAATGATTCCCCATTGGCACCCCTTTACATCTCATAATCCTTTTTTGGGTCTCTTATGCAGCATCGGTTATTTCGGTAGATCCTACGTTTGGTCCATTGCAAATCGGATGATATTGCCAATAATATGAATAACAATAAGAATCTATATCATTGAATGTACAGGTAACCGGTGTGGGTCCGTCAAAAGCAAAAATTGCCATTACTTTACAAACCAGGTTTTGGTCATCAAGGCTATGGGCGTTCACTTCAACTGCCATTAATTGTTTATTTTCTTCGTTTTTAGCCTGTTTGCATTTTCATGATTACTATATACTATGTTAAAGAGTGCTGAAAGAACAATAACCGAAAAAATAATGCAAAAAAGCTACTTAAAATATGTAAAAGTGAATGTGTATAGTTGAAAAAAAGTTATTATGGTACGCCAGGCTTACTTTTAGGACATTTTCTCTTTTATAACCTGTTAATATTTAATGCCCAGAAAAAGTGCCCAGGTTACAATCAAATCCGAGTGTTAAAGAAGTGCTATTTTAATTGCTGAATAAAAATTGAATGTGTCAAATATAAACTATTAAAAAAGAGTTTGCTGACCAAATTAATAAGTGCTGGAATTTTTTTATCCAGCATACCCATCTGTTGATCAAGTGCTATATTTTTTGGAAATTTTAGCATGTGATTGTGGACTAAATTAAACATAGATCCTACCTTTCTTTTTTGTAGGATATGATCCTAAGCACCTGCTCTTTTGTAGGGAATTTATAGAACTGTTTAACCCAAATTGAGCGATTTTAAAAGGAAAATAGCTCAACCGATCATGAAATTGTAAGCAATTCACAGTAAAACAGTTTCATGGCTGTGGTGAATTGCAACAATTTCTAAATCTGGGTTTACCTAAGTAAAGCGCTTTTTCGCTTTGCTCAAATCGCTCAACTTAGGTTTAATTATCAATTTTCATACTTCATCAGAAAATGCCTGATATCTGCTTCAATAAAAACATCGCCATAAACACTGAAACCAAGCTTTTCGTAGAATGGAACCACTACTTCCTGGGCATGCAGGTAGATAGGCTTGCCCAGGGGTTTTACCTCGCTGAGTATTTTTAACACCAGCTTATTACCCAGTCCCTTGCTGCGGTATTCGGGTAAAACGGCAAACCGCTCTAATTTAATCCCTTTTTCCGTGTGGCGCCAACGGCAGGTAGCTACAGCCTTTTCGTTCAAAAACAAAAGGTAATGCTGACTTTCCGCTTCAAATTCATCATATTCGAGTTCTTCGGGCACGTGCTGCTCTTCAACAAAAACCAAATATCGGATTTTGCTGGCCTGAGAAACCGCTTCAGACTGATTTATTGTGAACTTAATAATTTCAATATCCATTAGCTGAAATTGGAGAACCCAGTTTATGTGCAGAAATAAAAAAGCCTGTTATGTTGGAAACAGGCCTTAAAGTTAATAACAAATAATGATATGAATGATGTCCATTAGTCTCAAAGACTTTGCGGAAATTCTATTTCTTCTGCAGCAACCTCTTACTTCCTACTTCTTATTTGTCGGCACTTTTTACATTAGACCTTATCCCCATCGTACGCCCACTTCAGATAGATGGAGCCCCACGTAAATCCGGCACCGAAAGCAGCCAGAATAAGATTATCGCCTTTGCGTAATTGGGTTTCCCAATCCCACAGGCACAACGGCAGCGTGGCGGAGGTTGTATTGCCATAGCGCTGAATATTGATCATAACCCGCTCCCTGCTAATTCCCATGCGGTTGGCAGTCGCATCAATAATACGCATATTGGCCTGATGCGGAACCAGCCAGGTAAGTTTATCAGGGGTAATGCCATGGCGTTCCATCATTTCAACAGAAACATCAGCCATTTTTGACACGGCCCATTTGAATACCGGCTGGCCTTCCTGGTAAATATAATGTTCGCGGGCTTCAATAGTGTCGTGCGAAGGTGGTTTCATCGAGCCGCCGGCCTTTTGATGAAGATACATCCGTCCACTGCCATCACTTTGCAGGATAGCATCGATAATCCCGACATCATCCAGCGTTGGCTCCAGCAGCACTGCAGCAGCGCCATCCCCAAAAATCGGACAGGTTCCCCGATCCGTATAGTCAACGATTGCCGACATTTTATCGGCACCGACTACAATTACTTTTTTGTTGGACCCGGATTCAATAAACTTTGAAGCTGTGGTAAGGGCATACAGAAAACTGGAGCAACCTGCATTCATATCAAAGCCGAAGGCATTGCGGATTTCGGTCTTGTCGGCAATAATGTTTGCAGTAGCCGGAAAAAGCATGTCGGGAGTAACTACGGCACAGATAATCAGATCAATTTCTTCAGGCCTGGTATTTGTTTTTGCGAGAAGTTGTTTTACAGCTTCAGCGCCCATATCCGAAGTGGCTTTTTCTTCTCCTTTTAAAATGCGGCGTTCTTTAATTCCGATGCGGGTCATAATCCATTCATCAGAAGTGTCAACCATCCTGCTTAATTCATCATTGGTCAGTATGTAGTCAGGGACATATCCTCCTACACCGGTAATTGCAGCTTTTATTTTAGTCATCAGGTTCTCTGTGAAAAAATGATTCAATCTCTGATTACGGCGGGCATATTGGCCAGGGCAAGCTTAATTTTTCGTGAAAGGTTTGCCTGGCAAACATCACGGGCGAGGATCAACATGTTTTTGATAGCCACATCATTAGAAATTCCATGCCCGACAACTACCGTTGAATTGATTCCGAGAATTGGGGTTCCGCCATAATTTTCATAATTGAAACGGGCAAAATAATCGTCTGTTAACCCACGCTTCATCATAATCCTGAACATCCCTTCAATATTCTTCAGGACAATATTTCCTGTAAAGCCATCGCAAACGATAACATCGGCCTTGTTGCGAAAGAGGTCGCGGCTCTCAATATTCCCGATGAAATTAAAGTCTTTTGTATCCTTCATCAACTGGAATGTTGCCTGGCTTAACAGGTTTCCTTTACCCTCTTCGTGGCCAATATTCAGCAGGGCAACCCTTGGGTTGTTGATTTTGTAAACATTCTTAGACATGATTGATCCGAGAAGGCCGAATTGATACATAACGTCGGGCTTGGCATCGGGATTGGTACCAACATCGAGCAGCAAGCTGAGACCACTGTTCTCTTGTGGTAAAACCGCAGAAGTACATGGCCTGATTACGCCCTGTATGTTGTTTACACTATAAATGGCCCCTACCAGCATGGCACCACTGCTTCCGGCACTGGCGAATGCATCAATCTTTTTGTTTTTCAGATACTTGAAACCAATACTGATACTTGAATCAGGCTTGCGGATAATGGCATGGGTTGGATGTTCACCCATTCCGATAACTTCAGAGGTATGAACAATTGCATAATCCGCCGGATCAGCTTCAAGCCGGGCTAACTCAGAAAGTATAATTTCTTTGTCGCCAAACAGCACGATCTGATCGGTGGATGATAATTCTTTCCTGGCTGATATTGCACCGGAAACAGTCGCTCCGGGGGCAAAATCACCACCCATAACATCGAGTCCGATTTTCATCTGACTATGTTTAGTTTATATGAATGCGTTTGCAAAGTGCGGGCGGTTATGCAGTAGCTGCTTTTTCAATCGCAAGCTTTCCCTTGTAGTAGCCACAATCTGAGCAAACCCTGTGGTAAAGTACCGAAGCACCACAATTAGAGCAGGTGCTTACAGTTGGTGCAACTGCTTTGTAATGTGTCCTTCTTTTGGCTGTTCTGGTTTTTGAAAACCTGTGTTTTGGATTTGGCATTGCTTAAAGCTTTATATTGGTTAGTATTTATTCAAGGTTCAGGTCTTTCAACATATCCCACCGGGGATCTTTTTCCTTGTGCACAGATAATTGTTCTATCCTTTTAAGTACTTCCGGATCGCAAAGGCTGACGTCATTTTCACCATCGGGGTGAACAATCCGGTAAGGCACCATCAGGCTCAGATAATCGTAAAGCAGAGGCGCAAGGTCAATATGTGTTTCGTTTTCGGCAATCATCAGCACATTACCATCTTCTTCCTTGTGTTCAGGGCCAAATTTGATAAAATACTCTTCATTGGATTGAACCGGAAAATCAAACTCATCAAGGCAGCGGTGGCAGGAAACCCGTATTGTACCAGAAAGCAAAAAATTCAACACCAACATCCGTTCCTGCCGTTCAAGGTCAAGGTTGACTGAAACATGGGCCTGTTTGATTTCTGAGTACTCAAAAGATGCAAAGAACTTATCATCAATTTCAAAGACAAACTGATGATTACCAGTGCTTAATCCTACAAATGGGATTACAAATTGCTTCAGGTAATCCACGGTTTATGTTGTTTCAGGTTTAAGGGGTGCAAAAGTAGAAATTATTATTGTTAATAACAAATAATAATTCAGCCCTATCTTTCACACCTGCAACGGAATGCCTTCAAATTAAAGGGTTTCGGGCTAATGACTCTCCCCCAAAACAGGTATCATCGCAATACTTTATTTGAATGCCTTTTCCGGTAGCCCATCCCCACTTAGTTTCAATCTGTCGAAATAGGATGGAACAGGTTTGCCCTTCAGCTTATCTACATACATTTTTGCGAGATACTGTCCAAGCATAAAGCCTTGCCCACGAAGTCCGATAAATAATCCCAGATCGGGATCAATAATCATTCGCGGTTCAACATAATATCCGGCCCAAACTGCCTGAAAACCAACGGAAGAAAGGTTGGGAAACCAACTTACAAATACTTCCGAAGCAATTTCGAGGAAATGCTGTGAGTTTATTTTCAGATTTTTATCAGCCTCCATCGGATCAACTGCCGGGGAAGCACAGCCAATGATCTGCCCAGTTTCAGCAAGTTGCTGCCCGTAAACAGCCACGAAGCCCTTGTATTTCCGCCGGTCGATAATCATATCGAGTGGTCGCCCGTTGAGGCCCATCATTGGAAGGCGCCGGGAAATAAACGCCTGGTGTTTCACCGGGTACATGCCGGTTTCGAGCCCCAGCATCCCTGCATATTTTGCTGCCTCAGGTCCCAACGCGTTTATAAATACTTCGGTCTGGTATTCAATATATTGTTTTTCGTGGTCCTGAACCAGAATTCGAAAGAGGTTACCGTCGCGGCGGACATCAATCAGCTTGCAGTCTTCCTTAACCGTCCCTCCATTGCGTATGCCAAGCCTGCGAATAAGGTCAATTACCCGGCCAGGGGTAGCCTGCCAGCAATCGCGTGTAATCAGTGCACCAATGTAGGTATCGAGTTTAGGATTTATGTAGGAAGAAATTTCTTTAGCATAATCTTTAGGCTCAACCATGTAAGCATCGGACCATGACCTTGATTCCTCCAAAGCGCGGTACATGGCTTCATCGTGTGCGAAGGTTACATAATTGATCTGCCGGAAGTTTACATCCTGTATCTGCTGAAGTTCCCTGAACAACTCAAGGTTGTGTCGGGCTATATCGGCAATTTCAGGTAAACTGAAGGCTGGCCTGCCTCCCGCTATATTCCGCCATGAAGCGCCACGCCCCGAGTTTATCAGCACAGGTTGCTCTCCGGCTTCAGCCAGATACCTGAACAAGGCAGATCCTCCGATACCTCCGCCGGCAACCAGCGATTTTACTTTTACAATCTTTGGTTTGCTGCCAATACCATTTATATATACATCTTCATGCACATCGCGTGGGTAAAGTTCGCCCATCGACAATTGGTTTGATAAAGGCCCGCGTGGGGTTGCTTCGCCAACAACCGAAATATCGTATTTGCGTAACGTTTGCTTCAGGCGTGGGATGCAGCGTTTGCCGCGACAGGCACCCATGCCCAGTCTTGTGGTATGCTTAACCTCATCCACCGAAATAAATTTGCGGTCGCCAATGGTATCCAATACCTCGCCCAGGGTAACATCGTCGCAATGGCAAACATACATTTCTGCCTCCTTTCTGTAATCAACCGGCGTCATTCTGACTTCTTCCGGGAAGTCTGCTTTAACAATAAAACCCCTGACATTCACCAGTTCATTACCATGAATGCTCAAAGCTTTTACTCTGGCAATATTGGTTTTATTCGGTTTTTTAAGGATCTTTTCAACCATTCCTTCACCCAATACCTTACCATTGTTATCGACCAGATAGACTTCAGCCTTTTCCGTAACAGGATATTCTATAGGCAGAAACAACCAGTCTTTACCAGTATGATAGCCGAAGATTGCCAGACCGGGACACTGATAGACACAATCCATGCAACCAATGCATTTGTCGAAATCGATCTGAGGAACTGTGCTGGTTGATGTTTTTGTAATAGCACCGTGCGGACAGGCAAATTCGCAAGGGTTGCAGGCAAATCCGTAAAGGCAGTCAATCTGAACAAAAGGTTTTACACCCATTCTCTCAGGAGTTGGTTCGTAAGGCTTTTCAATCACCCTGAGGGGATGTTGCTGCGAATCAATGTATTCCTTCGACAGGTTTAAGAATTCATCGTAGCTGAAGCGGGTGCCTATTTCGTTCATAATCTCGAATGCCACCTGCTTGCCCCGCAACACAGCGCTGGTGCCTTCGCCAATGCGGATGGCATCGCCGGCCCCAAAACAGTTGCGCCCGAAGACCTCGTTGCCTTTAATCAGCAACTGGTCGTCGGATACCAGACCTGTGCAAATATTTATTGCATCAATGTCGCTGATTACTTTTTCGGTGCCCGGAATTGGTTGGAAATTTTCACATTCGGCTACCACTGCTCCGATTATCCCATCGTGGTTTTCATTGGGGATTGCTTTTAGCAGGATGTGTGAAAGAATAACCGGAATTCCAAGCCGCCGAACCCTGTTGGCCTGCACAGGGAACCCGCCTTCATGAGATTGTGCCTCAATAATTGCTTTCACCCTGGCTCCGGCCTGCATAAGCTGGTAAGATGTGAGGTACCCGATGTTTCCGGCACCAACGGTGAGCACATTTTTGCCCAATAGGGTGAACTCGGTGTTCATCATTTTCTGGACAACTGCGGCTGTATATACGCCCGGCAGGTCATCGTTTTCAAAGGCCGGCATAAAAGGCACCGCACCCGTGGCAATTACCAGATACTCCGCATCTACATAGTATATTTCATCTGTTTTTATATTCTTTACAGCGATGCGTTTGCCTTCGAGCAGGTCCCAGACGGTTGAATTGAGAAAGATGCCTGAATGGTCATCGCCGGCAAGCGTTTTGGCGATATCGAAACCACGCATGCCCCCGAATTTTTTCTCTTTCTCAAAAAAGAAAAACTGGTGGGTCTGCATAAGAAACTGGCCACCAATGTGATCGTTGTTATCGATTACAATGTTGTCAACCCCATGCCTTTTTAGCTCTTCGCGGGCAGCCAGGCCGGCGGGGCCGGCCCCGATGATGGCCACAACCGTTTTGAAAACCCGGGTGGGCGACTTTTTATTGGGTTCTTTAAGCGAAGGGGCAAAGTCGTGTGGAACTTCTTCGACTTCTTTTATATGATCAACCGTGGTGATACAGATTCTTTTTATCTGACCGTCAACCAGCATTTCGCAGGCCCCGCATTTGCCGATCCCGCATTCAAGACTGCGTTCGCGGTTGCGGAGGCTATGGCTGTGAACCGGAAACCCGGCCTGGTGGAGTGCAGCAGCAATGGTAAATCCCTTATCTCCGGTAATTTCTTTCCCTTCGAAGGTGAAGGTGACTTTTTTTGCAGGGACGATGTCAAGGATAGGATGACTTTCAATTTTATTCATCACCAAAAGTTTTTGTGTTTTATCAGTTTAAGTAGTAGCCGTTGAAAAGCAATTAAAATGAATTTCTGACGCGGCAAATTTATAACTATTTAACACGCTTAGAAATTTCCGTACTAAATTTTAGGTATATTTTTATTTCCTTATGTAGTCATTTCCAGTTCTTTGACTTAGAATGGTTATAAATAAGCAATCTGAGCGGCGCAAACGATTGCGCTGGAATTCAATAAAAATTTAGGGTACCAGAATACCCGAAATGGTTCCCCGATTCTTTTTAACCTATTGAAATTCAACGGGTAAAAATATATTTTAGAATTAATTGGAAGATTATATAAATTGTTTTACACTGATTAACAAGCCTGTAAAAGGACCATCCGGTAAAAGTTTGCATAAATTTTGCTAATTTTGCACTTTATTAGCGTAAGTTACCGTAAAACTATGGAAAAAACCAGGATACTGTTTGTTTCTCAGGAGATTATACCCTATCTGAAAGACAGTCAGATGGGCTATATAGGCAGGCACCTGCCCCAGGGAATTCAAGAGAGGGGGCGTGAAATACGCACCTTTATGCCAAGGTTCGGGCATATCAACGAGCGACGTAATCAACTGCATGAAGTTATCCGCTTATCAGGGATGAACCTGATCATTGATGATACCGACCATCCGCTCATCATCAAGGTTGCCTCTATTCAATCGGCCAGGATGCAGATTTACTTCATCGACAACGATGATTACTTCCAGCGAAAGTACATGTTCCGTGACAAAAACAATAAGTTTTACAAGGATAATGAAGAGCGGGCCATTTTCTTCTCGCGCGGGGTTATCGAAACGGTTAAAAAGCTTGGTTGGGCGCCCGATCTCGTACATTGCCACGGATGGATGACCAGTCTGGTTCCTCTCTATATTAAAAGGGCTTACCGCGACAATCCTTTGTTTACCGATACCCGGATTATAGTTTCCATTTACGATGATGACTTTGAAGAAGCACTGAACAAAGACTTTGGAAATAACATCAAACTCGATGGAATAACAAACAAAGACCTTAAACACTATAAGAAGCCTACCTACGTTAATATGATGAAAGCAGCCATCGACTTTTCTGAAGGGGTGATTATCGGTAGTGAAACGGTTAATCAGGAATTGCTTGATTACGTCAACGAATCGGGCAAACCGATGATCCCTTACCAGCCACTTGACAGGTTTGTGGATGCTTATAACAATTTTTATGATAAAATCCTGAATTCCCAGCCGGTCGGAGCGGAATAAGGTTTAATCTTGCATCACCGGTAATTACGCTGTAATTTTTATTAACGTGCTGAAAAACAGATTTCTATTTTACTGCCTGTTCGCAGTTCTTGGCATTACTGCTATTTCTTGTAATAAGGAACCCGATTTAATCGGACTTGACCTTCTCCCACCGGGCGAACGATTGAACATTGATTTTACCGACACCTCAACTCTGGTAGCCTACACCCTGAAGGAAGATTCGCTGCGCACAGATGAGCTGTCGGTGAACCTTTTGGGTAGTATTTCAGATCCGGTTTTCGGAACCACAACAGCTTCAATTTACACCCAGTACAGGTTATCGAAGAACAATGTTTCGTTTGGTGAAAATGCGGTTGCAGATTCAATGGTACTGACGCTCACTTATACAGGTGCTTATGGCGATTCGCTGGCATCCAAAACCATCAGGGTATATGAACTGGCCGATACGCTTAATTTCGATACCTCATATTACTCAAATCATACAATTCCTACCCTACCCGAACTGATCGGTGAAGCAACCTTTGTGCCCAACCTGAAGAAAGCAGATTCGGTAAACGGTAATTATATGCCACCCCACATGCGGGTAGTCCTCACACAGGCATTTGCAAATAAGATTATAACAGCAGATACCAATACCCTGATAAACAATAAAAATTTTCAGGAAATCTTTAAAGGGTTGTTTATAACTTCTGAGCCTTCTACTTCACCCGGCACAGGTTCTGTTTTGTATCTCAACCTGCTTGATGCAGTTTCAAGACTAAAGCTTTATTATCACAACGACACTGATACAACAAGCATCGATTTCCCCATAGGTTCATTAAGCGCACGGTTCAATCATTACAACCACAATGACTATACCGGTGCCGATCCCTCTCTTTTGCAACAATTCAACGGAGATACCCTGCCTGGTAATCAACGGGTGTTTGTTCAGGCAATGGCCGGAGCAAAAGTCAAACTCAGGATACCTTACCTGAAGGCGCTGGCAGCCAACAAACGCATTGCAGTAAATGAGGCTATACTGATTGTTAGCGTTGAAGACACTTCGGGAATTTATGTAGTCCCGGGTCAGTTGGCACTTAAAAAGATTACAGAAAGCGGAACCCTGACTTCATTGCCCGACGAAGCAGAGGGTTCGACATTCCTTGATGGAAGATCAAGGTCTGGCAAGGAGTACCGTTTCCGGGTCACCAGGTACATTCAAAACAGGTTGCTGAACCCTGAAGAACCCGATTTCGGCCTTATGATGTTTGCTTTTGGATCATCGCTGAGTTCAAACAGAGTAACCTTAACCGGGCCCGGCGCAACTGACAGAAAAATGCGACTGCTGATCTATTATACACTTGTGGAATAGATTTTTAGCCAGTTCAGAAATCAGATACCGAAAAAAACAGGCCCTTCCCGGTTACTTTAAGACTATCTTTGTATAAACCGAAGCCAGGGTTTCTTATTAATACACAACCCGCCTGAAGAGAACGTAAAATCTTTTCATGACAAATTACTTTAATATTAAGCACTAAGTATATAAATATGTGTGGAATTGTAGCTTACATCGGCCCAAGGGAGGCATGTCCCATTCTTATCAAAGGTCTTCACCGGCTTGAATACCGTGGTTACGACAGTGCCGGGGTAGCCATTCTGAATTCTGAATTGAAGTTATTCAAAAGCAAAGGCAAGGTTTCTGATCTTGAGAAGGTGATCGAGGGGAAAGACCTCTCAGGCACGATTGGCATCGCCCATACACGTTGGGCAACCCATGGCGAGCCCAATGACGTGAATGCCCACCCTCATTTTTCCTATTCCAAAGACCTGGCCATCATTCACAATGGGATTATCGAGAACTATGCCCCGCTGAAATCTGAGTTGATAAAGCGTGGTTATTCATTTGTCAGCGAAACCGATACGGAAGTATTGATCCACCTGATTGAAGACATTCAACTGAATGAACATGTTACCGTTTCTGAAGCAGTGCAGATCGCGCTTAACCAGGTTGTTGGAGCTTATGCCATCGTGGTTATTGATAAAAATGACCCGGATACGTTGGTCGTTGCCCGCAAAGGCAGTCCGCTGGTTGTTGGCATAGGCGACGGGGAATTCTTTGTTGCTTCTGATGCAACCCCGATTGTCGAATATACCCGCGAAGTTGTTTACCTGAATGATGAAGAGATAGCCGTTATCAGCCGCGACCATGAATTGAAAATCAGGACCATAGGCAATATTGAGAAAACACCTTACGTCCAGACGCTTGAAATTAACCTGAGCGAACTCGAAAAAGAGGGTTATGAGCATTTTATGCTTAAGGAAATTTATGAACAACCCAGGTCGATCCGCGACAGTATGCGGGGCAGGTTAAATGCAGCGAGCGGGGTTGTATCACTGGGAGGTATCATTGAATATGAGCAAAAGCTTATTGCTGCCAAACGAATAATCATTGTGGCCTGCGGTACATCATGGCATGCCGGCCTGGTTGGCGAATACCTGCTTGAAGAACTGGCAAGGGTTCCGGTTGAAGTAGAATATGCTTCCGAATTCCGGTACCGTAACCCGATTATCTTCGAAGATGATGTAGTTATTGCCATTTCGCAATCAGGAGAAACGGCAGACACGCTTGCCGCAATTGAGCTGGCCAGGTCGAAAGGTGCAACCATCATAGGCATTTGCAATGTAGTTGGTTCGTCAATAGCCAGGGCTACCCATGCCGGTTCATACACCCATGCAGGCCCGGAAATCGGCGTTGCATCAACTAAAGCATTTACCGCCCAGGTGGCGCTGCTTACATTGATGGCCCTGATGATCGCCGACAGAAAGGGAACCATATCCAAATCAAGATATCATCAAATCATCAACGAACTGGATGCTATTCCTGAAAAGGTCAGGAAAACGCTTGAAGTGAACGATAAGGTGATGGAAATTGCCCGTCTCTTTAAAGATTCGCGCAATGCACTTTACCTGGGAAGAGGATATAATTTTCCGGTTGCTATGGAAGGCGCCCTCAAACTGAAGGAAATCTCTTACATTCATGCTGAAGGCTATCCGGCAGCAGAAATGAAACACGGCCCTATTGCCCTGATTGACGAAGAGATGCCCGTGGTTGTTATAGCCACCAACAAAGGCACTTACGAAAAGGTTGTTTCCAATATTCAGGAAGTAAAGGCCCGTAAGGGTAAAATCATCGCCATTATTACGGAAGGAGACGAAACGGTTAAGGGCCTGGCCGACCATTATATAGAGGTGCCCGAAACCGAAGAAATGCTGGTTCCGCTGATTGCAACCATTCCGCTGCAGTTGCTGGCCTACCAGATCGCTGTAATGCGCGGTTGCAATGTTGATCAGCCGCGTAACCTGGCCAAAAGTGTAACCGTGGAATAACCATGGTTTTATAAAAACAGCCCTTTTATCTGAGCGATAAAAGGGCTGTTTTTTTGTCCGTTATAACCGGTTTCTATTCCGGTTTTTTAATCTCTTCCATTGCTTTGATATAGGTTTTATCTGTTTTCAAAAAGACGGGATAGAAACCTTTTTCATTAAACAAGTTACGGGCAATGAGGGCCTTCATCAGATTTGAGATTTCACTTTTCGAAAAAGCAATTCCGGCCGGATCGGGTTTAACCTCATTTTTTGCGCCGAAATCAACGAAACTCTGAAAAACAGATGGAGTAATAGTAAACCGACTGTTATAATCTTCAAAGGTTTTGTAGGTATTTAATGTTTTCCGGTTAAGGTCGGTGTATTCAAAGGCAAACTGGTACACCAGGCCCTTATTCATAATTTCATTGTAGTAGGCATATTTTTCGTTTTTCTCGACCGGCAAAAAGACATCGGGCATAATGCCGCCTCCGCCATAAACGACCCGTCCCCCGGGTGTGGTATAACGGAGCGAATCGTTAAATTTAATGCTATCCTGGCTTTCAAGCTCGCCATGGGCCATACGAAAATACAATTCTTCTTCGTATTCCCCGGCATGACCCTTTGTATAGGGTTTCTGGATGCTTCTTCCCGTTGGGGTATAATAACGTGCTACAGTGAGCCGGATAGCCGACCCATCGGGGAGCGAGAGTTGTTCCTGTACCAGGCCCTTGCCAAACGACCGCCGCCCGACGATGGTTGCCCGGTCGTTGTCCTGTAACGCTCCTGCCACAATCTCGCTCGACGAAGCTGAGCCTTCATCAATAAGAACGATCAGTTTCCCTTTTTCAAAACGCCCCTTTTCGGTGGCATTGGCGATCTGCCGAGGCCGGTTGATCCCTTCCGTATATACGATCAGCTTCCCGTCAGGAAGAAATTCGTCAGATACATTGATGGCGGCCTGCAGGTAACCCCCTGAATTGCCCCTGAGGTCAAGGATCAGGCTGTTCATCCCTTTCGATTTCAGGGTAATAAGGGCCTGGCTTAACTCTTCGGCCGTGGTTGCAGAGAATTTCGATAACTTGATATATCCGGTTGATGGTTCAGGCATAAAAGCAATGTCAACACTATAGGTCGGAATAACATCGCGAACCAGTTCAAACTTCAGCAATTCTTTCACACCACGGCGAAGAATACCAACATTGACTTTGGTGCCGCGTTCGCCCTTCAGAAGCTTCATAACATCGTTGTTTGAGGCTTTCACACCGGCAATAAGCTTCTGCTCAACCTTTATAATGCGGTCGCCGGCCAGTACGCCTGCTTTCGCCGATGGGCCGCCGGGTATGGTGTTGATGATATATACCGTATCTTTTTCGAGCCTGAACTGAACGCCGATGCCATCAAAATTGCCGAGCAGCGGATCGTTCACTTCATTGAATTCCTCGGCTGAAATAAATTGTGAATGCGGATCGAGGTTGGCCAGAATGCCTTCGATGGCCGACTGGTTTAAGGCATCCACATCTACAGAATCAACATAATCCTGTTTGATGTAAGAAATAACATCGTTAACCGGATCATACTTCTGCGATTTTAAGCTCCGAAGCAGTGTGCTATCGACAGAATTAGTCCTGATCATTGTGGCACCCAGAAAAAAACCGGCGATCAGCACCAGGGCAAAAGCAATGGGTAGATATATAGAGAATCGTTTGTTGTTATACATGGTTCTGGTTAGAAAAGTGGCTGCAAAGTTAACGAATAATCACCTTTAAGCTGTTTGATTTGAGGGAATGGCTGTTAATAAAACACAAAATCACTGCCGGGTAATTTGCAGGGATTGGGAAAGCATTCAGAGGATTCATACATTCCTGTTTGAAAGTATTCTTATGAATTGGTTGTGCCTATGCAACTTTCAACTTCAGCACTTCAAGTTCGGCATCTTTTGAAAGGCCTTCATTTCCTCTTTTCAGAACTTCTTCTGCAATTTTTTCATTCAGTAATAATGCTCACAAACATCACAAAACATTGCCGGCACTTCTTTAATCAGGATAACTGAACCTGCCTTTTGAGCATTGTTCCGGATTTGCAGATAACACATTTCATACTATTGGTTTTTGGTTTTAAAGTCACTTGACCAAACATTTTGTTCTTCCCCAAAAAGTTAATATTGGCCTCCTCCAAAAAGTTGCATTAGCTGGTTGGATTTAGTGATTTAAAACCCCATTGTAAACTCAAAAAAACAAGAAGCCTCTTACAGAATAACTGAAAGAGGCTTTTGTACCCCGGGCCGGAATCGAACCGGCACGAGCTCACACTCATCGGTTTTTGAGACCGACGCGTCTACCAATTCCGCCACCGGGGCAGGTGAACAGGTATTGAGGGTGGCAAATATACGATTTTATAAAGAAGCGAAAAAAATAATTACTACCTATTTTCTCCCAAAATCAGCCGGGATTTCACCCCATTCCTTTGTTTCCCATTTCAGGATCGGGTTGTCCCAGTTATTGTTGTGCAACCAGTCTTCGGCTCTGATAATCAGTTCAAGCAATTCTGCATTTCTTTTATTCGGGACTATCTTCGTATTTGCTTTTTTCTTTCTTACCCAGGCAATGGCGGTTTTTGAATCGGTGTAAACAGGGATAGACAAACCGTATTTCTTCAGGTAACCCAACCCATGAACAATGGCCAGAAATTCCCCGATGTTGTTGGTTCCTTCAGGATAGGGGCCGCCGTGAAACAAGCGCCTTTTGGTGGCAGTTTCAACCCCCTGGTACTCCATGACCCCCGGATTTCCTGCACAAGCGGCATCCACCGAAATACTGACTATGATTGGCTTGCCTGTGCCGCCCGGTCTCACCGGCTGCTTTTGCCGGAAAGAGGATTTGGGAGCCCCGGCCGAAAAGGCCTGAATGGCTTCCCGTTCACTTTCAAAGCTCTTAAACCTGGCTGTGTCAAAACCCTTAACCTGCATTTCACATTCTTTCCAGTTGGTGAATATGCCGGGACTTCTTCCATTCCAGACTACGTAAAATTTCTGCTTGTTTGCCATATTTATTCAAACGGTTTGTAACTACCGGTCCACAAAAATACAAACAGTTGCTGCCGAATCAGTACTTTTGTTTTAATGTAAATCCAAAAGAAATGAAAAGGTTCGTTTTATCACTCTGTTTTATTGCCTTGCTGACTTCCTGCCAAAAAGGCGTGGTTTATAAGGAGTTTCATAAATTCGATAATTATACATGGAAAAGGTTTGACAAAGTGACTTTTTCAATCCCGGTTGAAGAGGCTGGCCTGAATGCCGACATTGTTTTCACGATCAGGCACATCACCCAATACCCTTATAATAATCTTCCGGTAAGTATTATTCTGACAACCCCTTCGGGCGAAGAAAGGATCGTTGAAAAAGACATCATGCTAAAAGATGAAACGGGCGAATTCAAAGGCAGTGTAGCCGGCGATCTTTGGGATTATGAGGAAATTTTGTGGCCCGGTTTTCAGTTTAACGAAACCGGCAATTATACCATCGAATTTGAAAACCTTATTCCAAAGATGGGAATCCCGGGACTGGCTGATGTTGGCTTGTATCTGAAGAAAAAGAAATAGTTACCGAAACCGGGTTTTACCGAAGGTTGGAATTTTCGTTCAGAAAATCCGATACTTTTATTTTATCAATAGCCAGTTGTTTGCGCAGAAAGTCAAGGTTGGCAAACTTCTTCTCATTGCGTATCCGTTTAATCAACTTAACTGTAATAGTTTCATAATAGATATCTTCATCGAAGTCAAAGATATTGGTTTCAATGGTCAGTTTATGGGCATCAATGGTTGGCCGCATTCCGATATTGGTCATGCCGGTATATTCCTGCCCGCGAACTTTAATGGTGGAAACATATACGCCCATTGCGGGAATCAGTTTGTTGGGATCATTTACAAGGAGGTTTGCAGTCGGGTAACCAATCAGTTTTCCAATCTGGTTTCCTCTCACAACCTGCCCGGTTACCTGGTAGAAATACCCCAATAAAGTCGCTGCATTTTCGACATCGCCCTCCTGTAAAAGCCAACGGATCGTGGTTGAATTAACTTTCGATTTACCAACTACCTGTTCTTCAACCCGTTCAACCCTGTAACCGTGTTTTTCCCCGAACCTGTAAAATAATTCAATGTCTCCTTTGCGGTTGTGCCCAAAACCATGGTCATAGCCCAGGATAATCAGTTCCGGTTTTAAAAGGACAATCAGGAATTCAATGAAATCTTCGGCTGAAAGCCTGGAAAACTCAACCGTGAAAGGAACTTCGATCAGTATGGAAACACCTGAGTCCTCAAATATTTTCCGCTTTTCGGCCCTGGTATTCAGCAGAAAAACCTGCTGGCCAAGCGCAATGCGTGGGTGCGGATTGAAGGTGACAACCACAGAATCCCCTCCAATATTACCGGATTTCGATTTGAGCTCATCAAGGATAGACTGATGGCCAAGGTGTACACCATCAAAAGTGCCAATGGTGATAACCGGCCGGTTTAATTTAAGAGGTGAAGAAATATCGGTAATAATCTGCACGGGGATTGTCAGGCTTTTAATATCTCATTCTGAACAAGCATTGCGGCAATCTGAACAGCATTGGTAGCGGCACCCTTGCGCAGGTTATCGGCAACAATCCAAAGGTTTAGCCCGTTTTCCACTGTTTCATCGCGCCGGACGCGGCCTACAAATACCTCGTCGCGCCCTTCGGCATACACAGGCATCGGGTAAACGGCTTTGTCAGTATCATCCTGAAGAACGACCCCTTTCGTGGAAGAAATGATCTTGTTTACATCGTCGAGATCAAATGGTTTCTCAAATTCAAGATTAACCGACTCGGAATGGCCGCCAAATACCGGTACCCTGACAACAGTTGCAGTAATCTTTATTTCGGGGGCCTGCATAATCTTATGGGTTTCATCAACCAGTTTTTGCTCTTCGGTTGTGTAACCGCTGGGAAGAAAAGTGCCACCGTGTGGAAAAATATTCAAATCGATCGGATGCGGATAAACCCGGCTTCCGTTTACACCTTTTCGCTCATTTTCGAGTTGCTGAACTGCCTTTGCCCCGGTTCCTGTAACACTCTGGTAGGTTGAAATAACCATCCTCCTAATCCCGTATTTGCGGTGGAGCGGCGCAACGGCCATCACCAGTTGAATGGTGGAACAGTTTGGATTGGCGATGATATGCTGAGTTCCGGTCAATACGTGTCCGTTTACCTCCGGAATAACAAGCGGAATATCTTTGATCATTCTCCAGACCGATGAATTGTCGATAACCATGCAACCATTCCGGGAAAATTTAGGGGCATATTCGAAAGAAATATCGCTTCCGGCTGAAAACAAAGCCAGATCGGGGTTCAGTTTAATTGCTTCATCAATTGAAAGGACTTTGTATTTGCGGTTGTTGAAAGTAATCTCTTTCCCTGCCGATTTTTCGGAAGCAACCGGAATAAATTCACTGATTGAGATAAGGGGTATGTATTTACCTTCCTCAAGTACTCTCATCATTATGTTGCCAACAAGTCCGGTGGCACCTACAACTGCTATTTTCATCTCTTGCTTTTTTTTATTAAAATCCTGCTCCGGAATAACGGTTGATACTAACCTTTATTCTGAAGAGATGGATTTTAATGAGGTGCAAAAGTACAATTATTCATGATTCACCTGTAATGTGCTTTTACTGGAATGACTTGAACATTGAATGGATAAAAGCTCAAAAATAACTGTGGTCGCATTACAGCGCAATTCATATAATATTCCATATCTTTATCATCAGATATTCCAGCCCGGTTAAATGTGCCGGCTTTGGGGTATTATATGCATAGATTCCGGTTGTTACTGTGCTTAAACGATCCGGAAGAGTCATTTATCAAGATCAATTTATTCACATGAGAGCATTTATAACCCTGCTGATGTTGTTCCCCCTGGTTCTGTCAGCTCAGCTAAACGACAATTTTTCGGATGGTGATTTTTCAGATAATCCTGAATGGATGGGAAATCTGGCTTCATTCATTGTCAATCCTGAATTTCAATTACAACTCAACAGCAGCGGGGATGGAACTTCTTACCTTTCTACCTCACTCAACACGAATGGGCTGACTGAATGGAGAATATGGACAAAGCTGGCTTTCAGCCCTTCTGACAACAACAACGCCCGCATCTACCTGGTGGCCGACCAGTCGAATGTTTCCGAACCCCTGAACGGATACTACCTGAAACTTGGCGAATCCGGTTCGGCCGATGCCATTGAACTTTACCGGCAAAGCGGTACAGCCGAATATTTTATTTGCCGGGGCGAGGATGGCCTGATTGCCAATTCGTTTGCGATAAGAATCAGGGTAGTGAGAACCCCTGAAGGTGTCTGGAGTATTTATGCCGACCCAACCGGTGGTGAAGACTTGCAGTTTCAGGCTTCCGGTGAAGATCCTACCTGGGAATCATACAGCTATTTTGGGATTTTCTGTAAATACACCTCCAGCAATGCCACTAAATTTTATTTTGATGATGTGTATGCCGGACCTGCCATCATAGATGATATCAAACCGCAATTACTCTCTGCAGACATTACCGGTTCCAACAAGGTTAGTCTGCTTTTCAGCGAGCCGGTTGATGCCGTTTCAGCATCCAATACCGAAAACTACAGTGTTGACCAGGGCATTGGATATCCGGTGTCGGCAGTCCGCGACAATATATCACTCTCAACTGTAAATCTTACGTTTTCCCAGCCAGTTAACCAGGGTGTTGTCTATAATATAACCGTAAGAGATGTGGCCGATCTGGCCGGAAACATTATGGTTCCTGCCAACTTGCCGTTTGCATTTTACAATGTTCAGCCTTTCGATGTTTTGATTAATGAAATCATGGCCGATCCCGATCCCCCGGTCGGATTGCCAAACTATGAGTATGTTGAATTGTACAATGCCAGTGATCTGCCGGTTCAGCTTGAAAACTGGGAGTTAAGTATTGGAACCACTAAGAAAATACTCACCCGGGCCAGTATAGCGCCCCAATCTTTTTTGATTTTAGCCAGCAGCGCAGCCGCCACGGAGTTATCGGCTTATGGAACGGTGATGTCTTTTTCAAGCCTAAGCCTTGTAAATTCAGGCACCATTTTAACCCTCAGGGATGGCAATGGATCCGTTGTTCATTCAGTTGCTTACAGCGATGGCTGGTACCGCGATAATATCAAGAAAAACGGAGGCTGGTCGCTCGAGCAAATTGACCCTATGAACCCTTGTGGAGAAGCCGGCAACTGGCGGGCATCCAACGGTCAGAATGGTGGTACACCGGGTAGTATAAACAGTGTTAACAGCCCCAATGCCGACCAATCGGCTCCGGCAATCGAAAAAGTAAGTATTGCAGGCGAATCCATCGTAAGGGTGTTTTTCACAGAAGCTATGGACAGCCTCAGCCTGAGCAATCCGGCTTGGTATTCAGTTGATAACGGCCTTGGAAATCCTTTGGGAATCAGCCTTTATTCACCGGATTACCGGTCGGTAAGTCTTGTATTCGGGGGAACCATCAGCGATGGCACCATTTATACGCTGACCATGCAGGCCGGATTTACCGATTGTGCCGGCAATGCCACTTCAACAGTGCTTACAGCCAGGTTTGCCGTGCCTGCAACCATTGAGGTCAACGATATCGTGATCAACGAAGTCTTGTCGGACCCGCGAACAAACGGGACAGATTTCGTGGAAATTTATAACCGTTCCGAAAAAGTGCTTGATCTGAAAAGTCTCTGGCTGGCGACAAGGGATGCTACGACCGGTGAGCTGGCTTCTGCCAAAGAAACGGCACCCGACGGCCGTCTGATGTTTCCGGAGGAATATCTGGTGTTGACACAGAATGCAGCTACCGTCCAATCTGAATATTTTAGCCCGGCACCCAGTGCCTTTGTTCAAATGGCTTCATTACCATCCTATTCCAACGAAGAGGGTGTCGTTGTTTTGATTACCCCCCTTCTTGATGTTGTTGATGAATTCACGTAAAACCCGGCCCTGCATTTTGCCCTGCTGAACACGACCGATGGCGTTTCACTTGAGCGGGTAAACTACGACAGACCGGCTTCGGAGCCCGGCAACTGGCATTCTGCTGCGCAAAACGTGGGGTTTGCAACACCCGGCTATCAGAATTCGCAGTTTATGCGCCCCCCTGATTCAGGTGACGAGATCGTTATTGACCCTGAAATCTTCTCACCCGATAACGATGGTTACAACGATATGCTGGGGATTACCTGCAATTTAACCGAACCGGGATCTTCAATCACCATCAGGATTTTCGACAGTAATGGAAGATTGGTCAGGCTACTGGTAAAAAATGAACCTGCCGGAACTTCGAACCTGTACACCTGGGATGGCGTTACCGAAGATCGTGAAAAGGCATCCATCGGCATTTACATCATCTATGTTGAGGTATTTAACCTTGCAGGAAAAACGAAGCAGTTTAAAAAGGCTGCTGTGCTGGGTGGAACGTTTTAGAAGAGGGGCGAGGAACGGATCGTCACTCAGCAACATTGTGAAGTAATGAGAAGTGATACGTGAGTAGTGAGCGGTGAGTAGTGAGTTAAAAATGAAGATTGAAAAATGGGAGTAAAGACATCATACCCGCGTGTCAGTTCACCCGCGGAATGAGGAGCCGCCGGGTTTTGCACAAGCCGCTAAAGTTGCTAAACCATATAATCCTGTAACCTGAACCGAAGGTCAGCGCAGCTAAACCCTGCAAC